>NZ_JADKSL010000019.1:0-81163 GCF_015351275.1 Pseudoclavibacter sp. VKM Ac-2867 | reverse complement strand
CGTGATGGGTTTTGGTGACCGTGATGGGTTTTTACCCATCACCGGTCGGCAAAACCCATCACGCGCATCCGAGAAACCCATCAGCGTCGCGAAAACCCATCAGCATCACTCGACCACGCGCGACCCGCCGCGTCAGAGCAGGCAGCGGATGCGCCCCGGCCACTTCCCCACCGAGGAAGCCGTGGGGCCGCAGCCGCTCCAGACGGTCACCCGGTCGCAGCAGTCGTCGGGGCGAGCCCCCTGCCACGTTCGCGACGCCGACGGCGAGCCGCGCCGCAGCGATCACGAGGTCGAGGCGGCTGGCGTCGAGGGCTACGCCTCGGGCTGGACGCCGGCTCGGTGCTCGACCGTGTACCGGTAGTAGTCGGCCATGGTGAGCTCCGCGGCCGCGGCCTCGTCGATGACGATCGTCGCCCGGCGGTGCAGCTGCAGCACGGAGCCCGGCCACATCGAGGAGACGGGGCCCTCGACCATCGCAGCGACCGCGCGCGCCTTCGACGCACCCTGCGCGACGAGCACGACGCTACGCGCGTCGAGAATGGTGCCGAGCCCCTGCGTGAGGCAGTGGACCGGCACGTCCTCCGGCTTGTCGAAGAAGCGTGCGTTGTCGGTGCGCGTCTTGGGAGCGAGCGTCTTCACGCGCGTGCGGGAGGAGAGCGAGGACGTGGGCTCGTTGAATCCGATGTGCCCGTTCGCCCCGATGCCGAGGAACTGCACATCGACGCCTCCAGCGGCGGCAATCTTGGCCTCGTAGTCCTCGCAGGCGGCGTCGAGGTCGGCCGCGAGGCCATCCGGAACGTGCACCCGCGCGGGGTCGAGGCCGAGCGGCTCGACCACCTCACGGCCGACCACGGCGTGGTACGACTCGGCGTGCGACCTGGCGATGCCGACGTACTCGTCGAGGGCGAAGGCGCTCACTCGACTGAAGTCGAGGCCTTCAGCGCGTCGGGCGGCGAGCGAGCGGTAGGTCTCCAGGGGGCTTGAACCGGTGGCGACACCGAGCACCGCTTCCGGATTACCCGCGACGACGTCCGCGATGCGTCCAGCTGCAAAGGCGCCGACCTCTGCCGGCCCGGCCATGATGACAACTTCCATGCGCTGCTCCTAGAGATCGAAGGCGATCGGGGCGCCTCATTCCAGTCTCCTGGACGTGCGGCCGGATCGGCGAGGCGTGTTGCGGATCACATTACCGGGAAACTGATGTGTGGTCTAGTCCACCGAAGGTAGCGGGGTGAGCTGCCGATCCGGCAGCCCACCCCGCTGATCAGAGCGAGAGCTCAGTCCTGGCGCAGCCTCAGCTCGACGTCGCCACCCCCGAGCACGATGACCGGAGTCACGGCAGGATGCCCAGCCGCGCGGATCGCGTCGAGATCGAACCGCAGGAGCGGGGTACCCTCCACGACCTCATCGCCGACAGCGACAAGGGTCTCGAATCCCTCACCCTTCATCTCAACGGTGTCCACACCGACGTGGACCAGGAGCTCGGTGCCATCACTGAGCTTCAACGCGACCGCGTGACTCGTCGGGAAGATGTGCGCGACGGTGCCGTCTGCCGGCGCCCGCACGGTGTCTCCCGTGGGCTCGATCGCGACCCCAGATCCCATGATCCCTTGGGAGAACGTCGCATCCGGAACCTCGGAGAGCGCAACGACGCGACCGGCAACCGGCTGGCGCACGGTGAGCACGGTCTTCGTGGCGACGCCACCCTGTGACGGCGCAGCCACCGCGGCATCCGCCACCGCGACGGGAGCGGAAGGCGCTTCGACTCGGCCCGCAATGAGGTCCTCCATCGCGTCCTTCACGAACTGCACCTCGAGGCCGTAGATGACCTGCACCGATTTTCCGCCCGGCTTCATGATGCCGGCGGCACCAGCACGACGGATGGCCGCATCATCGACCTTCGACACGTCGGCGATCTCCATGCGCAACCGCGTCGCGCAGTTGTCGAGCTCGAGCACGTTGTCCTTGCCACCGAGACCCTTGAGGATCGCGGATGCCTGGTTGAGGAACTTCGACGACCCTGTCGATGTCTCATCCACTTCGACCTCCTCGTCTTCGCGACCCGGCGTCTTCAGATCGAAGCGCTTGATGATGAAGTAGAACGAGACGAAGTAGATGACGAACCAGATGGCGCCGGCCAGGAAGATGGCCCACGGATTCTGCGCCAGCGGGTTGACCCAGCCGAGCATGAGGTCGATGAACCCGCCGGAGAACCCGAAGCCCATGCGCACCGGCAGCAGCGCCATGATGAACATCGAGATGCCGGTGAAGATCGCGTGGACCACGTACAGCGCGGGTGCGAGGAACATGAACGCGAACTCGAGCGGCTCGGTGACGCCGACGAAGAACGACGCGAAGGCACCGGACAGCAGGATGCCGGCGGTGACCTTGCGGCGATTGGTCTTGGCCGTGAGGTACATGGCGAGCGCCGCACCAGGCAGACCGAACATCATGATCGGGAAGTAGCCGGTCATGTACTGGCCGGTGACGCCTGCCGTGCCCGTGCCGTTCAGGAAGTTGCCGAGGTCGTTGATGCCGGCGACGTCGAACCAGAACACCGCGTTGAGCGCGTGGTGGAGGCCGAGCGGGATGAGCAGGCGGTTGAAGAAGCCGTAGAGGCCGGCGCCGACCGGGCCGAGCCCGACCATCCACTCACCGAAGGAGACGAGGCCGCCGAACAGCACCGGCCACACGAAGTAGAGCACGAGTGCGACGACGAGGGATGCACCGGTCGTGACGATTGCGACGGAGCGCTTGCCGGAGAAGAACGACAGCGCCGCCGGCAGCTGCACGTCCTTGAACTTGTCGTAGCAGTATGCGCCGATGAGGCCGCAGATGATGCCGACGAAGGCGTTCTCGATGCGCCCGAAGCCGATGTTGACATCCTCAACCGGGATGCCCTGCAGGGTCGCGACCGTCTCAGGACTGAGGAGCCGCGTGACGACGAGCCACGATACGAGCCCCGCGAGCGCGGCGGTACCGTCTGGCTTCGATGCCATTCCGATTGCCACGCCGAGCGCGAAGAGCAGGGGCAGATTGTCGAGCAGCGCGCCACCTGCAGCGGTGAAGAAGGCCTGAACGAAGTTCTCGCCTGCCGTGTTGAGGATCCAGTACCCGATACCGGACAGGATCGCCGCTACCGGCAGGACAGCCACCGGCAGCATGAGCGACTTGCCGAGTTTCTGGAGATATTTCATGGCGTGACTCCATGGTCAAAGGAAAAGTTAGGGGGACTCTACTTGGAAAATCCGCCCTGGTATAGACCAGAGTTCGCCGGTGGTTCGGTTTGCGTCAGGAGAAGGGCAGCGTGAGGCGCTCCTGGAGCGGGAACGTGAGCTCGAAACGATCCGCGGGGAACGTCGCACGCGAGTACGACATGGGCAGGCCGCGGGCGATCGCGGCGCGAGTGAGACGCAGGACCGGGTAGCTCGCGGCGATGCCGAGCACCTCGATCTCCTCGGGGCTCGGCAGCGTGGCCGTGACGACCTCGACTCCCTCCGTCGGCAGCAGATCGAGCGTCTCGAGCATCTCGTAGAGACTCCCCTTGGCTGTCTCCTCGTCGAGCTGCGGCACCAGGGCCGCGGGCAGCCACTCGTCCTCGAGCGCGAGCGGACGATCATCGCCGAGGCGCAGCCTGCGCAGGTGGATGGTCTCAGCTTCCGGCGGGAGCTGCAGGTGCTCTTCCACCTCGTCAGGGCGCTCCGTGCTTCGCACGAACGACAGCACCCGCGTCTCCGCGCGCATCCCGTGCTCACGGACCGCACTCGCGAACGACCGCAGCCGAACCTGCAGGGAGACGGGCGGGGCGAGCTTCTCGGTGCCGATGCCGCGCTTCGTGCGGACGAGGCCCTCACGCTCGAGGACATCGATCGCCGCTCGAACGGTCATGCGTGCCACCCCCAGCTGTGCTGAGAGCGTGCGTTCGGACGGCAGCAACTCGCCCGGCGAGAGCGATGCGGCGAGGGCACGAACACCCTCGAGAGCTGTTGAACCACTGACGCGTGCCATCCCGCCAGTATCCCATCGCGTCCGGACCCGGCTGCGACGACCGCCACGGCTCGCCTCGCGGTCTCACCGTCCCGAAGAGGTCGCTTTCGGCCCATCAACAGCCCTCGGAAGGGCGGAAAGTGACCTTTTCGCAAGGCGGGCAGGCGGATGGGCGGCGCGGCGGGCGGCGGGCGGGCCGGATGGGCGGGCCGGCGGACGGGCGGCGCGGCGCGGCGGGCAGGCGGGCGGGCGGCGCGGCGCGGCGGGCGGCGGGCGGGCGGGCGGGCGGGAGCCCACGCCGGATCGCCCGAGCCTAGGCCGCACCGCCGACGAGGCCGGCGCGGTGCGCGAGGATCACGGCCTGGATGCGATCGCGGAGCTCAAGCTTCGCGAGGATGCGTCCGACGTGCGACTTCACGGTCGACTCGCTGAGGAACAGCTCGACCGCGATCTCGGGGTTGCTCAGGCCCTGGCCGATCGCGATGAGCACCTCGAGCTCTCGCGGCAAGAGCACACTCAGCTCGGGTACCCCGCCGGGAGCAGGACTGCGAGCGACGTCGGGGTCTGCGAGCTCCCCGACGTCCCGCGCCAGCGCCGGGGGCAGCACGAAGTCGCCCGCGTGGACGTCGCGGATGGCCTGCATGAGCTCGGCCGGGCGCACATCCTTCAGCAGGAAGGCGCTCGCGCCGGCGTGCAGCGCCTGCGTGACCGAGGAGTCGCTGTCGAACGTGGTCAGGACGATCACGCGGACCGGGCTGTCGCGGACGATCATTCGGGTCGCGGCGATGCCGTCGAGGTCGGGCATCCGCACATCCATCAGCACGACATCCGGCCGCGTTCGGGCGGCGAGCGCCACCCCCGCGCGACCACCGGATGCCTCACCGACGACGGTGAAGTCGCCGTCCGCTTCGAGGACGAGGCGGAAGCCGGTGCGGACCAGGTCCTGGTCATCGACGAGAGCGACGCGGATCTTCACGACGCGAGCCCCTTCTCCGCAGAGGCGGCGACCGACGGGATGACGGCCCGAACGCGCCAGCCGGGATGATGCGCTCGGGGGCCCGCCTCGAGCTTGCCTGCCACGATGTCCAGCCGCTGCCGCATCCCGATGAGGCCGGAGCCCGAGCCGCGGCTCGCTGCACCGAGCGGCGCTCCGCTCGGCGGCCCGTCGTCGACGACCTCGAGACACGAACCGGACGGCGAGTGGGTGAGCGTCACATCGACCCGAGCGTCGCGACCGGCATGGCGCAGCGTGTTCGTGAGCGCTTCCTGCGTGACCCGGTAGGCGACGAGCTGGCGCGTGGCGTCGAGGTCAGGGGTGCCCTCTTCCGTGAACCGCACGTCGAGCCCGGCGTCGCGGGAGCGATCGATGAACTCCGGCAGCGCGTCCAGCGACGGCTGCGGTGCAGGGTCGGCCGGAGTCTCGGCGTCGTTGAGCAGCGAGAACACGGTGCGTGCCTCGCGCATCGAGCGTCGCCCCGTGTCGGAGATGGCGGCGAGCAGCCCTCGAGCCTGGTCAGGGTCGCGGTCCAGGACCGCCGAGGCACCGTCGGCGCTGCTCACGATCACCTGGAGGCCGTGCGAGAAGATGTCGTGCACCTCGCGGGCGATGCGCGCTCGCTCGGCGTGCGTCGCGAGCTGAGCGGAGCGGTCGCGTTCGATCGTGAGCTCCTCGGCGAGCTGGATGAGGGAGGCGATGAACCTGCGGCGCATCCCGACCGCGAGACCGACGAGCAGAGCCGCGACGCCGACGCCGACGATGAGGAGGAGGTCGACCTGCCAGCGTCCGACGAGCGGCGGATCGTCGACGACGAGCCGGAGGGTGGACGCGCTGATCGCGGCGACGAGGCTGAGGCCGACCCACGAGAAGATCCCCACGCGGGGCGTGCCGCCCGCCGCGATCGAGTAGGTCACGACGGCGAGCACGAAGAGGTCGGCGGGGAGCTGCAGCGGCACCGCCAGCGCGAAGGTGGCGGCCGCGGCGGAGATCGCGACGGCGGGCGCGGCGCGGCGCAGGGAGATGGCGATGCACCCGATCGCGAGCATTACGAGCTCGGGGGCAAGATCGCCCACGGGGATGCCCACGTAGAGGGCCTGCCACCCGAGGATCGACCCGTTGAAGAGCACGTACACGGCCAGGAGCGCGGCGTCCCCGAGCGTGAATCGCAACGCCCTGGTCGGCTGCCCCTCGCTGGGCTCGGTCACGAAAGCACGCTCACGGGCAACACAGTAGCGCGGGCTCGTTCGGCGGGAAGGAGAGCCTGTCGCACCATGAGGCCAGCCAGCCAGACCACCCCGACCGTCATGGCGATGAACTCGAGGGTCGCGCCGAGATCCGTCCGGAACCGCAGGAGCGAGAGGGATGCGCCAGCTGCCGCGACGAGGCCGGTCGCGCCGGCAGCTCCCCAGGCGATGAGCCGCGTCGGGCGCGGCAGCGAACTCGTCGCGAGCTGCACCATGACGACGGCAGCCCCGGTGAAGCCCGTCGCGGCGAAGACGATGTGAACGAGATCCTGCAGCGTCGAGCCTGGCGTGAACGGGATGGGGCAGCCGTACGTGCAGGTGATCTGGGATGCCCCTACGAACGCCAGCGCCGTGGCGACGAGGGTGCCGGATGCGCTCCAGCTCAACCAGCGCAGCCCTGATCGGATCCCGGCGAGCGAAGGGGCCCCGAGGAGTGCGCCGACGCCGATCCCGAGGAGAGCGGTGTTGAAGACGTCGGCCGTTGGCATACCCGTGGCACCCAATCCGCTGACGTACACCTGCTCCGTCACCTGCGATCTTGTGAACCAGATCGTCGCAACGCTCACGAGGAGGATCGCGGCCGCCGCCCACATCGCGGTCGGCGTCGTGGGAGGCCGTTCTGATTCGCTGAGTCTGTGCGCAAGCATCCCCTCACGTTAGGAATCCGCGGGCGGGGATTGAGCGAACGCCCGATTTCTCGTACCTGGGTACGAGCCGGGGGCCCGCGGGCTGACGGCGGAAGGTGGAAGGTGGAAGGTGGAAGGCGATCTACCGCGACGCTGCCTCTCCCGCTCGAAGAGGTCACTTTCCGCCCTCGGTCGGCCCCGCGAAGGGCCGAAACTGACCCATCCGGCACTGTGGATGCGGGTCCGGATGCGGATATGCGTCTGGGCGCGGATGCGGATGCGGGTCCGGAGGCCGCCAAGCGGGCAAGCGGGCCTCGGCTCAGCCCGTGGCCTCACCACCCGAAAAGGTCACTTTCGGCCCATCCTCAGCCCTCCGGAGGGCAGAAAGTGGCCTTTTCGCGGAGGCGGATGCGGATCCGAGTTCGGAGGCGCAGGCGCAGGCGCAGGCGGTTGAGGATTAGGGTGCGCAGGCGGACTCGGGCACGCAGGCGGATGGGGCTCGGCGGTCACCCGGGCCAGGCCTCACCTCGCGGCCTCACCAACCAAAAAGGTCACTTTCCGCCCATCCTCAGCCCTCCGAAGGGTCGAAAACGGCCTATTGGCGGAGGCGGAGACGGGTGCGGAGGCGCAGGCGGTTGAGGATCAGGGTGCGCAGGCGGACTCGGGCAGGCAGGCGGATGGGGCTCGGCGGTCACCCGGGCTAGGTCTCACCTCGCGGCCTCACCAACCAAAAAGGTCACTTTCCGCCCATCCTCAGCCCTCCGGAGGGTCGAAAGTGGCCTTTTCGCGGGAGCGCAGCGCGGCGCGGCGCGGCGCGGCGCGCGGCGTCAGCCGAGGCTGACCTGCGACTTGTCGAAGGCGACGTAGCCGGCGAAGTCGTGGCCGACGCGTTCGGTCGAGCCGTCGAACGGCTCCGGGTAGCTCCAGGCCGCGTCGCGGTGCGTGGCACCGTCGACGACGACGTCCCAGTACTGCGCGTGTCCCTTCCACGGGCACGTGTACTGCGTGTCGCTCTTCGCGAACGACTCGGAGTGCAGCGACGACGGCGGGAAGTAGTGGTTGCCCTCGATGCCGACGAGCTCCGATTCGGGCGCTTCGGCGATGACGGTTCCGTTGACAGTTGCCTTCATGGTGGTCTTCCTCCGACGAATAGCGAGTGGGTAGACGGGAAGCGTCGCCCCGTCAGCTGGGAGAAGGGTGATGTGCGTGGATGCGCGTCGCTCGTACCTGGGAGAACGTCGGCAGCGACGCCGAACGCCTGCCCTACTCTCAGCGGCGGGGATCCGCGTCGGGCCCCAACTCCCCCGCCATTGGAAGGTCCTCCGTTGTCGAACTCCGAACCCTCCCGCCCGTATCCGCTCGGCCTCAGCACCATCGACGGCCGATCGAACTTCGCGCTCTACTCCGAGACCGCAGACTCTGTGGATGTGTGCACTTTCGACGAGTCTGGGGCTGAGACCCGCACACGCCTCGAGCACCGCACGGGCCACGTCTTCCACGGCTTCGTCGACGAGTTGCAGGTCGGCTCCCGTTACGGGCTGCGCGTCGATGGCCCATGGGACCCGGAGCGTGGCCTCCGCCACAACGTGAACAAGCTGCTCCTCGACCCGCACGCGACGGCGATCGAGGGCCAGTACGCCTGGTCGCAGTCGGTGTTCGGCCACGACATGAACGAGCCGGAGCGGCGCGACGACAGCGACTCGGCAGGCTCGGTTCCGCTGAGCGTCGTCGCCGACCCCAGCTTCGACTGGGGCGACGACGCTTCGCCGCGTGTCCCACTCGACAAGACGGTCGTCTACGAGGTGCACGTCAAGGGCTTCACGCAGCTGCACCCGGAGGTGCCGGAGGAGATCCGCGGAACGTACGCGGGCCTCGCGCACCCGGCGGCCATCAAGCACCTCGTCGACCTCGGCGTGACTTCGGTCGAGCTGCTGCCCGTGCAGCAGTTCGTGCAGGACAGCCACCTCGAGGAGAAGGGGCTCCGCAACTACTGGGGCTACAACTCGATCGGCTTCTTCGCCCCGCACGGCGACTACGCGGCCGCCGGCGACGGCGGCGGCCAGGTCGCCGAGTTCAAGGAGCTCGTGAAGGCCCTCCACGCGGCCGGCCTCGAGGTGATCCTCGACGTGGTCTACAACCACACGGCTGAGGGCAACCACCTGGGGCCGACGCTGTCGTTCAAGGGCATCGACAACGCCGCCTACTACCGGCTGGTGGAGGGCGACGAGAGCCACTACTTCGATACAACCGGAACGGGCAACAGCGTGAACGTGGGCCACCCGGCTGCGCTCGGGCTCATCATGGACTCGCTGCGGTACTGGGTGAGCGAGATGCACGTCGACGGGTTCCGCTTCGATCTGGCCACGACCCTCACCCGTCAGGGCGGCGACGCGGAGCTGCACAGCGCCTTCCTCACGCTCATCCAGCAGGATCCGGTGCTCGCGCCGGTCAAGATGATCGCCGAGCCGTGGGATACGGCCGGGTATCAGGTGGGCGGGTTCCCCGCGGACTGGTCGGAGTGGAACGGCAAGTTCCGCGACGACGCCCGCGACTACTGGAACGGCAGCGACGCGACCCTCGGCACGACGGCGCAGCGCATCCTCGGCTCACCTGACGTGTACGAGGCGAGCCGCCGCTCGCCGCTGTCGAGCGTGAACTTCATCACCGCGCACGACGGGTTCACGCTCGCCGACCTCACCGCGTACAACGACAAGCACAACACGGCGAACGGCGAGGACAACCAGGACGGCGAGAGCGACAACCGCTCGGCGAACGGCGGTGCGGAGGGCCCCACCGAGGACGAGGCGGTGAACGAGCGCCGCGCCCGCAAGCGCCGGAACCTGCTCGCGACGCTGCTCCTCTCGGCGGGCGTGCCCATGATCCTCGGCGGCGACGAGCTCGGCCGCACGCAGGGCGGCAACAACAACGCCTACTGCCAGGACAACGAGATCTCCTGGTTCGATTGGGAGGCGGTCGACAACGAGCTGCTCGAGTTCACGCGGACGCTGCTCTCACTGCGTGCTGAGCATCCAGCGCTGCGGCCGGTCTGGTTCCGCCAGGCACCGGATACGGGTGCCGACGACACCGTGGACGTGCTGCGCTCCGACGCGCGTGGCTTCGACGACGCGGACTGGGAGAACCCGGATGCGCGTTCCATCGCGTTCGTGTTCTCGCACGTCGGCGCCGACTCGTTTGCCCTGCTGCTGAACGCGGCGGAGAATGCCGTCGAGTTCACGGTTCCCGAGGCACCTCACGGCACCTGGGAGCTGGCGCTCTCGAGCGACGACGAGCAGCGCGTCAGTGACCCGGTGACCACGCTCATGGTCAAGGAGGGCTCGTTCACGCTGCTGCGTTCGCCCGCCGAGCGCTGACGGTCGCTGCGTCTTCGGCGCTCCCTGCGTCCGAGCTGACAGGGGGCGCCGCGTGCTCAGTCTTCGACCCAGGGGCGCGCGAGGACGGCGTCCATCTCTCCACGGACGACCTCGGTGAAGATCACGAGGGCCTCGTCCCTGGGTACATCGGAGAGCACGAGTTCCGGATCGTGCGGTCGTGCCGCATGCGACAGCACCACGGTTCCGGATGCGAAGGCGGTGACGAACCAGCCGTACGGGTCGCCGGCGCCGACGTCCGGCTCCTCGTCACTCGCATCGTCGAGCTCGGCGAGCAGCGCAGGCAGGTCCTCCACTCGGGCGGGATCCGACGAGCCATCGAGGTGCATCACGTCCATGGCGTGCACACTACGAGGCCTCCCTGGGCACCCCTCCCCGCGAACGCCCAAGCAAGATCGACCGCGGTCCAGCAAGCGACGACGAGCAGCACGTCAGCGACACGGATACCCGGTGAGCACGCTCATGGTCGAGGAGGGGTCGTTCACGCTGCTGCGTTCGCCCGCTCAGCACTGAGTTCGGTGTCGCGCGTGGAGCCTCTCCGGGCCGAGTCTCGCCGGAGGGGCCCGCGCGTGCCCCACGTGCCCCACCGCCAGAGCCATTCGAGCGGTCCCTGCGTGAAGGCACGCAGCCAGAGCGTGCTCGCGATCCACTGCAGCACGAGGATGCCGACGACGATGCTGAGCAGCAGCGTCCACGAGGTGCTGTTGGGCAGGTCGAAGAGCGCACCTGCGGCGAGCATCAGCGGGGCTGCCGCGACGTAGTTCGTGAGCGCCATCTTTCCGAGCGGCGTGAAGACGGTCTGCAGGCCGCGGGCGGCGCGTGTTGTCATGAGCAGTGAGAGCAGCGCGATGTACGCGCCGGCCATCGCGAATCCGGCGAGCCCGGAGGCGAGGTCGAAGCCGGACATCCGGATGTCCCCCGCCTGCCAGATCGCGAGCGGGATCGAGGCAGCGGTGAAGGCGAGGAGCGCTACGACGGAGCCGCCACGCGAGCGGCCGATCGACTGCACGATGCCGTACCGCGTGAGGGCGGCGCCGAGGAGGAAGACGCCTGGGACGAGGGTGAGGCCGCCACCCGTCAGCGCGAGACTCGCGACGATGAGCACGGCGGCACCGACGGCGACGGCCCAGCGCGGCAGCCAGGTGCTGGGGAGCAGCACGAGCAGGCCGGCGATGGCGTACGGCCACAGTGCGGAGCCGCTCTGCAGGAACTCGAAGGGGATGCCGATGGCGAGGAGGATCAGGAGGCGCCTGAGCAGCACGAGCCTCGGTCGGCGCGAGCGTCGCGCGGCGGAGTCGAAGAAGAGCGCGAAGCCGATCCCGAAGAGCAGCGAGAAGATCGGGAAGAAGCGCTGCTGCACGAACAGCTGCAGCCAGCCGCTCGGGTCGCCGAGATCGGTGGGCTGGAGCACGCCGGTGTCGTAGCCGAAGTGCACGAGCGGGGCGATGTTGACGAACAGGATGCCGCAGAGTGCGGCACCACGGATGACGTCGAGGGCGGCGATTCGGCCACCTGCGGGTGCGGATGCAGGTGCAGGTGGTGTGCGTTCGGGGGAAGAGGGGGAAGTCAAGACATGCCTTTCGCGGCGCGGCCCGGATCTCGGGAATGACGCGACGACCCATCATCTGGCGGGGGCGGGATGGCTCGCGTCCGCCGCCGGGTGGACCCGAGTCAGCCTCTGGGGTGACCTAGACGGACCGCCGGGTTGGAGAATGGCAGCAGACACTCGGCTACGGACAGGACGACTGCATGAACTCGCGGACATCACGTGCACCGACTCGCTGGGCGAGCTCTGCGCTGCTTCGCCTCGGCGCCCTCGCTGCCCTGAATGCGGTGGTCGCTCTGGCCCTGGCACCCGTGACGACGGTCCTGGCCACGGTGAACCCGCCCGCCTACGCGGTCGTCGCGTCGATGACGATGATGCTGCCGATGCTCGCAGCGTTGCTCGTGCCCCGTTTCGGGAGCGCGATCATCGTCGCGTTCTGTACCGGCATCTTCCTCATGATCACCCCGCTCGGGGCCATCGCCATCGTCGCGCTCTCCGTGCCCGCGCTGGTGATGGAGCTTGTCCTGCTCCTCGGACGCCTCGTCATTCGGAGGTCCCGCCCAGCGGACGAGGCGGCGAAGAGCGACGTGCCATGGACGACGTGGCTGCTCGCGTGCGCTGCCGGCGGGACCGCGATCGCCGCGATGTCGCTTCTGGTCCTCGCGCCGGGCGCAGCGACGCCCGCGCTCGTGGTGCTGCTCTTCTGCATCCGCGTGCTCACGTACGCGACTCTCGGCGCGCTGATGCGCCGCCTGCGCTCACAGCTGCGTTCGGCCGGACTGGTCTGATCGCCCTCCGGGGCGCCGCTGGTCGTCGAGCAGATGGACGGTCAGCGCGGCGTTGATCGCTTCCTCGCGTGAACGCACCCCGAGCTTGCTGTACAGCGAACGCACCTGGGTGCGGACGGTGTTGATGCTGACGTCGAGGCGCGCGCTGACTTCTGCGTAGCTGGCGTTGTCCATCAGTTCCCGCAGCACGGCGATCTCCCTCGGCGTGAGCTTCGGCGGCGCGGGGTGCTGGGACCCGTCAGGCGCGGTGAGGCTGTCGGGCAGGCTCGGGAGGAAGATGCCGGTCTCCCTCGCGAGCGACGTGAGCTCGGCATGCCCGATCGAGCGATGGCCGAGGAGCGGGAGCGTCAGCCCGGCGTTCGTGAGGCTCGCCGCGGCGCTCCGGAGCAGGGTGACCGCTGAGTCGCGGTGTCCGGTCCGCTGGTGGGCCGTCGCGAGGGTGAGCTCGTGGTCGATGCGGTCGCGCAGGGGCGTGTCTCGCGCGGGTGGGTAGCGCAGCAGCACGCCGAGGGCATCGGTGTCCGACTGCCGAGCGAGGTCGACCTTGGCGTGGAGGATGGCTGCTGGCACGCGTCCGAGCACGTCGACGCCGCGCGAGTACTGCGCGGCGAGGGCGACGCGATGGGTGGCGAGCGCGACGTGAGCCGTCGAACGGTCCAGGTGCGCGGTCACGTAGCTCGGGAGTCGGCGCTGGCGTTCCGCGAGCTTCCTGATCTCGAGGATGCGGTCGAGCCCTTGGGCGGGGTCCAGTCCGATGTGCGCCCAGGTCTCGGCTTCGAGGAGGAGGTGGATGTTCTCGATGGTGCGGTAGTGGGGGTGGAGCCGCGCGAGCACCTCCAGCGCCGCTTGGTAGCGGCCCGCCTCCAGGTGCAGGTAGGCCTCGGCGAGACGAGCGGGCGAGCCGCTGTAGTCGTTGTGCCGATGCTCCTGGCCGGGGATGCCGTCCGATTCCACGATCGCCAGCTGCGCTTCGGCGAGCTCGCCCGCGATCGCGTGGGCGCCCGCGCGCAGGGAGAGCGGGAAGTACTGGGCGCGGAGCGGTGCACGCAGGCGGCGCGCGGTCGCCGTGCCGGAGATGAGCGTCTGCAGCGCGTCCTGGGTCGCCCCGGTGAAAAGCTGCGTTGCGGCGAGCTGGGAGATCGCGTGCGGGATGACGCGGTGGGCGTGCTCGTACTCGGCCGCGGGGAACTCGGAGAGCATCCTCGAGAGGCGATCCGCATGGTGCCGGGCTTGCTTGTACGACCCGAACACGGTTCTGGCTGCGACCATCTCGAGGAGCACGTACATGAGCTGCTCGGTGGCAGATGCGGTTCCCCGCCGAAGCCCGATCCCGGTCAGGCTGAGCGCGAAGACCTCCGCGGCTCGCCATTGGTGGTCCTTCATCGCGAGGTAGCAGAGGGCGAGTTCCACTCCGAGGAGCGGCCACCGCGCGATCGTCACGCGCGGCAGCCGTTCGAGCGCTGCGACCACCTGGGGACGGTCGTCGCCCAGCTCGAACCAGTGGTCCATGACGATGCTCGAGGCCAGCGCGTAGTCGGATCCATCGACCGCGGCGGTCAGCGCCGCGTGCGGTTGGCCTCGTTCCTTCGCCCAGGCGGCGAAGGAGCGGCGCTGGCCGAAGAGGGCCTTCGCGTCCTTGGCCCGCAACCACGCACGACCTGCTCGCGCGGTGGTCGGCGTGAAGCGGAACACCGCTTGGCTCTGGCCGTCCTCCAGCACGAGTCGCTCTCGCGCACCGAGTCCACGGCGCTCGAATGCATGGAGCACCTGGGCCCCGGGGCGAGCGGTGAGCTGACCTGCCAGGGTCTCATCGAGGAGGTCCGCGCCGATGGCGAGCGCGGCGAGGTCGTCGTCACCGCTGAGGATCGTCGCGGCGACGTAGTCGCCGAGCCGCTGGGTGAGCCATCGCTCCAGCACGTCGACCGTGGTCGGGTGAGCCCCTCCGGAGAGTTCGAGCAGGCTGAGCTTCACGAGCGCTGGCACGCCACCCGAAGCACGTTCGACGACCGCGGTCAAGGCTGGGGTGGCCATTCCGGCGCTTCGCAGCTCGGCTTCGATCTCGTCGGTCGTGAACAGCAGCTCCTCGGCCGCGATGACCCGCACATCCAACGACATGCGCGTGCGAGGGTCCTCGAAGCTCGTCTCCCGTCGGCTGGCGATCACGACCCGGAGACCGGGCGCGCGCGTCAGCAGCACGATGAGCTCCGCCTCCACGCTCGGCTGCTCGTCGAGATGCTCGAACCCGTTGACGACCAGCGTCAGGGGGTGCGCCAAGAGGGCGTCCTCGACAAGCGCCGCGGCCGGACGGGGGTCGCCAAGCGAGGAGTGTTCGGAACCCTGCCCGGCGAGTGCCGCTGCGACGTCGCGCCAGAAGCTCTCGCGGGTCGCGCCCTGAGGGGCGATGACGACGCGGACGACACGGCGACCGTCACCCTCATCCCACCCGTCGAGAACACGCGACTTCCCGAAACCCCATGGGGCGCGGATCACGACAGCTCGCGATGTGCTGGCGGAACCGAGCAATGCTCGGAGTCGGTCACTGCGCGGTTCCTGCTGGGGGGACGGATTCACGGTGTTCGGACGCTTCCGGGGATGGACGCTCGTGCTCGGCTGGGGTCGCGCCGATGCTGGGGCAGCGCGCGCGAGTGGTGCGTGAGCATGATCGCACAGCTGCGGCACGCACAGAGCGCGCGGCGGCGAGGCCGCCGGTCTCGAGGCGCCCGAGGAGCGCCTACTCCCCGCCGAGTGCTAGCAGGGGTTCACGGCAAGGTTGCCGAGTCCGATGACCATGTTCTGCGAGTTGGTCGAGTCGCCTGGCTGGAAGTAGCGGAACTCGACGGCCGAGACGGGCGCTGCCCAGGTGAGCTGCACGTTGCCCTGGTTGGACGTGGGTGCGATGTTGCCGTACGGCGTATCCATCCGGAAGGGATCCCCCGCCGTGCCGGCACCGATGACGCGCGCCTGGCGTGCGGCGGCGAATCCTGCCGTCAGGACCTCGACGTTGTCTCGGTAGCCGTTCGTCGTGGCGTCGATGTCGAGAAGGGAGAAGCTGAGGCCGGTCACCGGGCGGTTGAAGGCGATGCGGACCGTCGCCGAGTTGTTCGGGATCGGGTTCGAGAACTCGATGCGGTAGTAGTTGCCGGTGACGCCGCCCTGGGGGCCAGCTGCTACCCGACCGCTGGCAGCCGACGGAGTGGACCCAGACGAGTACGTGATCGAGAAGGTCGCGGTGGTGGTGGGGGCGGTGCCGGGAACGGTCACCGTCGTGACGTTCGCGCCGGCCGCGAGTGCTGCCCAGTCCAGGGTTCCGGCCGTGCACTGCGATGCGGAGGCGAGGGGGGTGGCCGTGGCTGCCGCGATGATCGGCACGGACCACACTGCACCGGTGACCAGCGAACGACGAGTCAAGCCGGACTTGGCTTCGGTTTCGAGCGCGCTCATAGGGGACTCCTTGTCGAGGCGGGGGCCTCGGAAAATTCGAGAAGAGCACCGGGCGGGGGCTGCGGTGCCACACGAGTCGCGATGCCGCTGGACTCGGTGAGACCTCACTGTAGGTACGGACGAAGCCCTGTCCGGATGCGCTTAACATCGGCCTTCGCATCGGCGAGATCCCCCTATCCCCGGGGGAAAACATGGGTGAAAGGCGACCTCGGGCGCCGAACCTGTGCGCAAGCTGAGAGCCGAAAACGAGTTTGTGACACTTCCGGGGTCGCCTGCGTCTCACCTGTACAAGCCCACACGATGCATCTGCACCGGGGGCAGAGACCAGAAAGACAGAAGGAAGAGCATCATGGCGAACACCACCCCCAACACGACTTCCGCCCACGGCACGGCTCAGACGTCCAGCAGCGTCGTCCCGACGACCTCGAACGGACGCGGCACGACGACGATCGTCGATAGCGTCGTTGCTCGCGTTGCCGGTATCGCGGCCCGTGACGCTCGCGGCGTCTACGACCTCGGTGGCGGCGCGGCCCGCGCGATCGGCGCCATCCGCAACGCCATCAACGCCACCGACCAGAGCCAGGGCATCAGCGTCGAGGTCGGCGAGAAGCAGGTCGCCGTCGACGTGACCATCGTCGCCGAGTACCCCGTCTCCCTCCAAGACGTCGCCGACGGCGTCCGCGCCGACGTCATCCGCGCCATCGAGACGATCGTCGGCCTCGAGGTCACCGAAGTCAACGTGACCGTCAACGACGTGCACCTCCCCTCCGAAGACGACACCAACGACAAGACGGAAGAAGCGCGAGTCCAGTGAACACCGCATCCCTCACCCGAACCGGCATCCTCATCGGCGCAGTCCTCGCGCTCACCTGGATCATCCTCGGCTTCTGGGCGTTCTTCTTCGTCGCGATCGCAATGATCATCGGCGGCGTCATCGGACGCATCCTCGAAGGAAAGCTCGACGCCAGCGCCCTCGTCGACGTCATCCGGGGACGGAACACCTCCTCATGAGCACCGCCGCGACGACACACCACGGCGCGGCGCAGCGAGGCACAACACGACTCACCGCGAAGGCCCTGACTCGTGTCGCGTCAGCTGTCGCCGGTGACGCCCTCGGGGTCGACGCAGGCAGCGTCAACGTCGACCTCGACGACCACAACGGCAACCTCGCGCTCCGTGTGCGGACCCCCATCCGGGTTCCGTCACTCGCCCGAATCCGTGAGCAGCCGAACGCGCTCGCGCGCAGCGGCGGTCCACTCCTGGAGCGGGTCGAGAACGCCAAGACAACCATCCGAGACCGCGTGCAGAGCCTCACCGGCTCCCACGTGGACCAGGTCACCGTCCGGGTGACCGGGCTCGAGATCAAACCAGAGGAGCGAGTCAGATGAGCAGCCACACGTCGCTCTACTCCCGCGTCTCCCGGCGCGAGACGCACTCCCCTCGGTCGGCGCTCTCGATCGTCCTCGCCGTGCTGCTCATCGTCGTCGCGGCCTGGGTCGGCACCGAGGTGGTGCTCGCGCTCCTCGCCCTCCCGGCGCTCCTCGTGGCACCGGTCGACATGTTCTCTTCCACCCTCGGGGTGCTCGAGCAGCCCGCCCAGTACGTCGGCCCCGCCGGCGTCGTCGTGGCCGTCATCGGGCTGATCCTGCTCATCGTGGGGCTCGCCCCCGGTCGCCGTTCCCGTCACGTCCTGCGCTCGTCGCGGACCGCGACCGTCGCGGACAACGCGGTCATCGCCTCGGCGCTGGCCCGCCACGCGGCGCGAGCTGGCCACGTCAGCCCCGACAACGTCACCGTCTCGGTCTCGCACCGTCGCGCCGACGTCCACCTCGTGCCCGCCTCCGGCGTGCCCGTCGACGCCGCCTCCATCGAAGCGGCCGTCACGCAGCAGCTCGAGCAGTACGAGCTCACCCCGCGCGTCACCGCCAAGGTGCGCGTCGCAGAGCACGGGAAGGTCGGCGCATGAACAGCACGAACCGAGGCCTGAACCGCCTCCTCATCGTCGCCGTCGGCCTCGTCCTGCTCGCGGTCGGAGCAGCTGCGGCACTCGGTGCCTGGCTGCCGGGAGCGAAGGACACCTGGACCCCCATCTCCGAAACCGTCAACACGCAGGTCGGGAGCTGGCTCCAGCAGACGCCCTTCCCGGGCACCGACTTCAGCTGGCTGATGATCGCCGTCGTCGCCGTCCTCGTGGTGGGCATCATCCTGCTCCTCGCCTTCACCCTCCGCCAGGGGCAAGGGCGGACGGGAACCCTCATCCACGACCGCAGCTCGGACACGGGGCGCACCGTCGTCGACGTGTCCGTCGCACGCGATGCCCTCAGCGAGGCGCTCGGCGAACGGGACGAGTTCCTCTCGACCAGCGTCTCGGCGTACTCGGTGAAGCGGGCCCCCATGCTCAAGGTGTCGGCGACCTGTCGACGCGGCGTCTCGCCCAGGGACGCGACGGCGATCGTCGAGCAGAACCTCGAGGCGCTGGACGCGCTCCTCGGGCAGAAGGTGCCGGTCCTCTTGCAGCTGAGCGGCGGATTCCGCGCCAAGGTACAGCAGTCGACGCGCCTCCAGTAATCACGACTCCCCACCGCGGCACCCCGATTCCGAGGAACCGCACCCCCAACAGAAAGGAACTGCCATGAGCGCAGGAGACAAGATCAAGAACGCAGCAGAAGAGTTCGGCGGCAAGGCCAAGGAAGCCCTCGGCAAGGCAACCGACAACGACAAGCTCGTCGCAGAGGGCCAGGCCGACCAGGCCAAGGCCAACGTGAAGCAGGCGGGCGAAGACGTCAAGGACGCCTTCAAGAAGTAGCTCTCATCATCACGCCAAAGCGGCAGCCGACTCGGTCGGCTGCCGCTTCTGCGTGCCCTGCCAGTCGCCGACTTGCAGGCTCCGCGTCGTCAGGCGGCTCGAGCAACGCTTGCCTAGGCGACCCGCGGGTCCCGACCGTACTGCGCAGGGGCCACAAGGTGCTCTCGGAGCGTGGCGCCCGCGTAGTCGTCGGGGTAGATGCCCCGCTCTTGCAGAAGGGGGACCACCTCGTCGACGAACGCATCGATGCCGTCCTCGTTGACGTCGACTGACACCCAGAAGCCGTCGCAGGCGCCAGCCTCGAACCACTCCTGCATGTGGTCGGCGACCACATTCGCCGGGCCGACGGGCGTCGGGTGATAGTCGATGACGCCGTGCGCCAGGATGTCGCGGATCGTCCACCCCTCCCGGGCGATCTCGAGGGCCCTCGCCGAGCGCGGGTCGTACGGGTTCGGACTCGCGGCGGCCAGCTGGCTCGCGGTCAGCGGCTTGTCGATCTGTACCGGATCCAGGGCCGATGGCAGGTTCAGCATCTGGCCCAGGTAGCCGACGCGCGCAGGTGCGGAGAGCTCACCGAGCGCAACGCGGCGATCGAGCGCCTCACGCTTGGTCTTGCCGAGTGCTGGCATCACCCCGGCGAAGAACTTCACGTCGTCGGGGTCGCGACCGGCTGCTTGCGCGGCTTCCCGGAGGGCGTTCCGCTGCTCCCGCGCATCTTCGATCGTGAACACGGCCCCGATGACACCGCTCGCGTGACGACCGGCGATCTCGGCCCCGCTGGCTCCACCGCCGGCCGAGAAGATGACGGGCTGCCCCTGCTCCGAGGGTGGGATGTTGAGTGGCCCCCGGGACGCGACGTACTGTCCCTGCAGGTTGATCGGCCGAATCTTGTCGCGGTCGGCGAACTGCCCCGTCGCCGTGTCCTTGACCCAGGCGTCCTGCTGCCAGCTGCCCCAGAGTGCCTCGACGATCTGGATCGTCTCGTGGGCTCGCTGATACCGCTCGGGCCTCGGCGCGACGACCTGCCCGAAGTTGGCGGCCGCCCCCGGGTCGCTCGTCGTGACCGCGTTCCACCCCGCGCGGCCGTGGCTCATGATGTCGAGTGCCTTGAACTGGCGCGCGATGGTGAACGGCTCGTTGAAGGTCGTGGATGCGGTGGCGACCAGGCCGATCCGATCGGTCTCGCGGGCGATCGCGGCGAGCGTCATCAGCGGATCGATGGAGATCATGAACGATTCACGAGACAGGTCGACCTGCTCGCCCGGGAAGTCCGGGAAGAACAGGAACGCGAACTTGCCGCGCTCCGCGGCCTGGGCATACCGGACCTGCGCGTCGAAGCTCGTGTAGTTGGCCGGGTCCACGCCGGGAGCACGCCATGCTGAGCTCTGCGAGCCGTATCCGCTGCCGATGTGCAGCCCGAGGATCATCTTGCTCTTGGCCGTCATGTGCTTCGCTTTCTGTCGATATCCGAGTACGTGCGAGGACGTCTGCGCGCGTCTCGTGGTGGTGCGAGGCCTGGCATCCGCAGCGAAAAGGAGATACTCTCCATTTCAGAAGGACGATACGGAGACCCTCTCCCTTTTGTCAACCGAGGTGCCAAATGATTGCAGGAACCGCGGGAAGAGTCCGCGCCCCACGAGCCGATGCCCGTCGCAACCGCGACCACATCCTCGACACCGCAGAGCAGTACTTCTCAGAGCACGGGGTCACTGGCTCGCTCGACGCGATCGCGAAGCGCGCTGGCATCGGTGCCGGCACGCTCTACCGCCACTTCCCCACCCGCGAGGCGCTGCTCGCCGCCCTGCTCACGGCACGCGACGAAACGCTCGTGGCCCGCCGCGACGAGCTCGGCGCTTCCGCCGAGGACGCAGCAGAGGCCCTGGACGGCTGGCTGAACGCGGCCACCGAATGGGCATGCGCCTTCGATGGGCTCCCCGAGCCGCTGCGCGTCGCGACGACCACCGAGCTGTCCCCCCTAGCGCTGACCTGCCAGGGCTTCATCACGACGACCGAGGAATTTCTCCTCGCCGCGCAGCGCGAGGGAAGCGCGCGCACCGACATCCGCGCGCTCGACCTCTTCCTCGCGGCGCTCGCAGCCAGCTGGGTGCGAGGCGCCGCGATGGCGGATGAAGCTTCCGGCGCCGCACTCGCGAAGCTCACGAGAAGCGGATGGGAACTCGAACCCAATCACTCGAACACGAGGAGAACAGCATGAAGCGCATCGGAATCATCGGCAGCGGATCCATCGGAGCAGCGGTCGCCCGCCTGGCGGTCGCCGCGGATTGGGAGGTGCTGATCGCCAACTCGCGCGGGCCCGCATCGCTCTCGGGACTCATCGAGGAGCTCGGCCCACTGGCGCGAGCCGGCGAGGTTCAGGAGGCCGTCGAGTTCGGCGACATCCCCGTGCTGGCCGTGCCGCTGGCGGCCTACCCCAAGCTCCCCCAGGCCACCTTCGCGGGGAGGACAGTCCTGTCAACAGGGAACTACTACCCCCACCGCGACGGGCGCATCGAGCAGCTCGACACCCTCGCCACCACAACCGCCGAATACGAGCAGGCGCTACTTCCGGAAGCACGCATCGTCAAGGCGTTCAACAGCATCCTCTTCACCCACATCCCGAATCTCGCCAACTCGACGCCACGCACCGCGCTGCCGATCGCCGGCGATGACGACGCCGCCAAGGCAGGAGTCTCCGAACTCGTGAACGCTCTCGGCTTCGACACCGTCGATGCCGGCACGCTTGCCGAGTCGTGGCGCTTCGAACCGGAGTCCGGCGCCTACACGCAGATCTACGTAGCCGACCTGGACGCGTTCCGCGCTGACTACCTCAGCGACCCGGGCGCGCCGCTGCCGGCAGACCGGCTCACCGAGATCCTGGAAGCGTCGCACCGCGCGGACGTGGGTGCTCGCCAGTTCTGAGGGAGCGGTAGTCGAACTCGATTCGACCATCTCGAACGTCGTCTCGTCGCTCTCCGTCGTGCCGCGCCCGGTGATCCCCGCCTCGCCCCGGGGGCCCCATCGGATGCTCTCGCGGTGTCGAACAGCTCGCAGCAGTACAAGGGCCCCAACCGGAGCGTTGGGGCCCTTGTGGTCGAAAGATCGTCTTCTACTGAGCGGTGTAGCCGCCATCGATGATGAGATCGGTCCCGGTCACGAACCTAGATTCATCCGATGCAAGGTAGAGCACGCCGTAAGCGATCTCGATGGGGTCAGCGGCGAATCCCGCCGGAATCTTTGCCAGTACCGCGTCTGTGACCTCTTGTGAAAAAGCCTTCATGATCGGTGTCTTGATCAGGCCCGGGTAGACCGTGTTCACGCGGACGCCAAATCTCGCGACGCCAAGCGCGACTTCCTTTGTGATCGCACGCAGCGCTCCCTTGGTTGCGGAGTATGCAACTGAGCCGCCGCTGATACCGCCCACGAGACCTGCCGCGGACGAGATGTTGACGATGGAACCGCGGCCGTTCGCTTTCATGCCTGGCATGACTGCCTTGATGCCGAGCATCGAGCCGAGGATGTTGACGTTCAGGATTCTGGAAGTCTCCTCTGTGTCGATGTCCCACACCTCATCACGCGTCTTTCCTGGGATGGCGGCGTTGTTGATGAGGATGTCGATCCTGCCGAACAGTTCGTGCGCTTTCGCGACGACGTCGACCCAGTCGCTCTCCCGAGCGATGTTGTGCTTGATCCCGATGACCGCATCCACCCCGAGTTCAGCGTTTATCTCTGCGACGGCTGTTGTGAGCAGCGCCTCATTGAGATCGGTTGCGATCACGCGCGCGCCTTGTTGCGCGAAGAGGCGAGCCTCGACCTTGCCTTGTCCCCCTGCCGCTCCCGTGATGATCGCGATTTTGTTGCCTAGACGGCCCATGAGCTCCTCCTCCGTAGTACCCACCGACTCACGATGGGGCTGATGCGTGTTGGCGGTCTGATGCGTGAACGAAAGCGTTCTTCGGAGCTCGCCCCGTAAACAAGACCGCGAGATGAGCAAGGGGTCACTCGGGGTGGCACTGGAGTCTTCACTTACGCCACGTCGACCGAGCGGGCGTCGGTGAGCTCGCGGAACTTCGAGCCGTGCCAGATGAGCGGCTCGTTGTCGCCGACCCCGAGGCGCTCGACTTCAAGCAGAGCCATCCAGTGGTCGCCAGCGTCCGAGATGCGATGGATGGAGCACTCCAGCCAGAGCGCGGCGTCATCGATCAAGACGGCGCCGTCGTCGCCAACCTCGACAGCGACCTGCTCGAACCGCGACGCTCGATCTTTGCTCGCGAGCTTCCGGGTCAGGTCGCCTTGTCCCCGACCGAAGATCGACACGCCGATCGAGGCCGCACCCCTGATGAGGTCCCAGGTGCTCGAGCTCTTCTGCACTGCGACGGCGACAAGCGTGGGAGTCAAGGAGACCCCCACCATGAAGGACGAGGCGACAAGCGCGTGCTTCTCTCCGTTCACGTCTGCGGCGAGGACCGCCACTCCTGAGGGAAACTGCGCGAATGCCTGCCGCACGGCCATTGCATCCGCACTGATGTCTCTGACTTTGCTGGTGGACACGTGGGTTCCTTTCCTAGTACTGGGTTGAGGGGTCATCGGGAGACGTTTGCCGCGTCGGCGGGCAGCACTGCATCGAGCTCGGGGGCGAGGAAGACCATCTGATCGCGGAACGACTCGCTCGCGTTGCGGAACGTTCGAAGCTCGCCACCGCGTCCGAGCTCCTTCGAGTGGCGAGTCCAGCTCTCGGGGGTCGCAGCTTCCACGCCAACCCTGGGCAGACCGGCGATGGCGATCCTGCCTGCCGCGGTGCCGGCGATCTCGAAGGTGTCGCCGAAGACCGTGGTGTCCTGGTGAGCGAGGAAGGCCACGAACGCCGACACCGCACTCGCCGGGACCGTGCGCCGCATCGCATCCTGGATCACGGGATTCGGGAACGCGTTCTCCGTCATCGGGGTCCACGCGACGGGCATGAGCGTGGTGACCTGCACCCCCACCTCGCGTGCCTCCTCGGCAAGCGTGAGGCCCAGACCCCAGATCGCCGCCTTCGCCGCGTTGTACGCGGAGTCGAGGGGAACCCCCATGACCCCGTTCGAGGAGATGTTGACGAGACGGCCGCTGCCGGAGGCGATGAGATGTGGCATCGCTGCGCGTGAGACCTCGACGACCCCCTTCACGGCGACATCGAAGACCCGCCACCACAGCGCGGAATCCATCTCCCAGAACCGTCCGAAGGCGTTGATACCCGCATTGTTGACGACGATGTCCAGTCGACCGTAGGTCTGCACGGCCGAGGCGACGATGTGCTCGGCTCCGCTCACCACGTTGTTGGTGTCGGCCACGGCCACGCCCCCTCGAGCGGTGATCTCCGCGACGACCTCCTCCGCATTGGCGGCATTGAGATCGTTGACGACGACCCTCGCACCCCGAGAGGCGAGCATCACTGCATGCTCGCGGCCCATCCCCTGGCCAGCCCCGGTGACGATCGCGACGCGCCCGTCGAAGTCGAGGTCGGCTGCAGCCGCATCCGGTGCGGCGTCCCGTGCACGGTCCTCGCTCATTTGCCCGCCAGCCATCCGCCGTCGACCGGGAGGGCGATTCCGGACACCATCTTCGAGGTGTCGGAGCAGAGCCACACGACGGCAGCGCCTTGATCAGCAGGTTCCACCAGCGAGCGCATCGGGATGGAGTTGAGGATCTGCGCCTTGAACTCCTCGGTGTTCTGCTCGAACGCGTTCATCATCATGGGCGTGGCCGTCGACCCTGGAGCAAGCGCGTTGACCCGGATGCCGAACTGCCCGTAGTCCATGGCCGCATTGCGGGTGAGGCCGACCACGCCGAACTTGGAGGCGTTGTACGGACCGTTGTTGAAGATCCCCGTGAGCCCCGCACCAGAAGAGGTGTTGACGATGGAGCCGCCGCCCTGTTTCTTCATGGCCGCGAGCTCGTACTTCAAGCAGTAGAAGACGCTGGTGAGATTGACGCTGATGACCCGGTCCCAGGTCGCGGAATCGATCTCGTCGAGCGGCGCGAACACGCCATTCATGCCCGCGTTGTTGAAGGCGAAGTCCAGCTTCCCGAACGTGCTCACGGCGGCGTCGACAAGCGCGGCGACCTGGGTCTCTTCGGCGACGTTGCAGCGGAAGAACTCCGCGGTGCCGCCTGCGTCCCTGATCAGCTCGACGGTCTCGCCGCCGGCCGCCTCATCGATATCCGAGACCATCACCTTGGCCCCGCTCGACGCCAGTGCCAGGGCACCGGCCCGTCCGATCCCGGATCCCGCGCCTGTGACGAGTCCGGCTTTTCCTTCTACGAGGTGTGTCATGAGTAGCTCTCTCCGATGTGGGCGTTGTTCAGGTAGTCGCGCTGCGCGCTCGCCGGCAGGTACTGCTCCTCGGCTTCGCGAACCGAGTCGGTGGATGGGAGTCCGAACCTCGCGCCCCACCCCGGGAAGTCCGGTTCCGCGTTCATCCGGTCGATGTACTCGGCGACGGGGGTGACCTCGCCGCTCTCCCTGACCTGCATGAGGAGACGCCAGACTTCGTTGATGCCTGGGAGCACAAACGCGGCGGGCATGATGGCCTGGCCGAGCGCAGTCATCTCCGCGACGGTCTTGCGGCCGATCATGGGGACGCCGATCGCGTAGGCGGGCCCCGGTGTCTCCTTGAGGGCGAGTTCCGCCTGTTCCCAGGTGTGGAAGCCCTCATAGAAGACGACGTCGGCTCCGGACTCAGCCTTGTAGAGCTGCCCGCGGCGGATGGCCTCGTCGATTCCGCCTCCGGCCGCTCCGTAGCCGTCAGTGCGTGCGACGATGACGAAGTCCTCGTCTCGCCGGTCGCGCTCATCCGTCGCCGCGTTCAGGCGGCCGATGGCCTCCGTGTCCGAGACCAGTTCGATTCCGGACACCCCACCTGACTTCTTCGGCTCGCGCTGGTCCTCGATGTGGATGCCGCCGACGCCGGCGTCGATGAACTCAGCTACGGTGCGCTGCACGTTGATCGGGGCACCGAAACCGGTGTCCGCGTCACAGTAGATGGGGATGTCGACGGCACGAGCGGTGCGCCGCGCATGCTCGACGACCTCGGTGAGAGTCAGCCAGCCAGTGTCCGACACGCCTTGCCACCAAGCCGACATGCCGCCGGAGAGCTGGAAGGCGTCGAACCCTGCGTGCTGTGCCATCTGCGCGTGGATGGGCAGGGAGCCGAAGGGCACGATCCTTGTCTCAGCGCTCTCGAAGATCTGCCGCAAGGCGGAACCGGGGGAAGTGACGGTCATCTTCACCGACCCCCGTTCGCGGTGAAGCCGACCGTGACGACGGCATAGACGCAGTCCTCGTCGTACGGGTTCTTCCACGCGTGAGGAACCCCTGCCATCACGAGCAAGTCCCCCGGGCGGAGCGTCCGGGTCTTTCCTCCCGGAAGCTCGAGATCGACCTTGCCGGAGATGATGACCTCGTAGTCGATCGTGTCGCTCGCGTGCATGGCCGGATCTCCACCGTCGCCGGTGACAGTCATGCTGTCGCCGAGGTCATCGGGGTCTGCGGCGTTGCCAGCCGATCGAGCAGGGAAGCTGTTCACTCCGAACGTCGACCCGTCGGGGCCAGCGAGCCGGACGGCGCTCGGCACGCTGCCGAAGTTGTCTGCGCTGTGCCCGCCGTCGACAGCCCAGTAGAACGCGCCAGCCGCGACGCCGGGGAGGTCGATGAGCGCGGGCCCCTGCACGTCGAGGAAGTCGGCGTCACCGTTCGGCGTCGGGCCGGCGACGGTCAGACGGAACTGCTGAGGGTCGGGGAAGATCATGGGGTCAAGTCCTCTCTGTCCGTGACCGCGCCTAGGCCCGCAGGCCCGCATCGCGCATGAGCGGGAAGATCTGCTCGTTCATCCGGTCGAGACCCTCGTCGTAGTCGACGAGCCCGGTGCAGATGCCGGTGATCCCCGACTCCTGCAGCTTGAGAAGGCCATCGACGATCATCTCCGGGGTGCCGACGAGCGGGACGAGCCCTGCCCTGAAGAAGGTCTTGATCGTCTCGTCCTGCTTCGGGTCCGCGGACTGCTTGTAGTGGTCCCAGCTCCACCCCCGCGAGTCCCCGTTGACGATGATGTGCTTATATTTCAGGGCGCTCTCGTAGTCGCCCTTCTCCTCGATGTACTCGGCGTACTCGCGGGCTTCCTTCTCCGTGTCCTTGCAGATGATGTGCGCCCCGGACCACAACCCGAGGTCCTCGCGGCCGGCGGCATTCGCGTTCGCGCGGAGCTTCGGGGTGACGTGCGCGCTCTGTTCGACGCTGCTGATAGCCGCGAACAAGATGTTCGCGTGCTTGAAGGCGAACTGCTGGCCTGCTGGGCTGGAGCCCGCGCTCATCACCATCGGGCCGGGCGCCTGCACCGGCTTCGGGTGCGACTGCGCGCCCTGCAGTTCGAAGAAGTCGCCCTTGAAGTCGAATTCATCCTCGTCACTCGCCCAGAGTCGTTCGACGAGGGTCATCCACTCGTCAGCGAGCTCGTAGCGCACGTCATGCTCGGGCACGTCGACGCCGAACATCGCGTACTCGGGCTTGAAGTATCCCGCCGTCGCGTTCAGGCCCATTCGGCCACCGCTGATGTGGTCAACGGTCGCCATCATCTTCGCTGCCATGATCGGGTGGATGAAGGGGATGAGACAGGTGGCGAAGATCTGGATGTTCTGCGTGACCGCCGCCAGTCCAGCCGCCCACGTGAACGTCTCGTACTGCCGCCCCCAGGGCCGGTCGGGGCCGGAGAGCCCCATCCAACGCGCGATCGGGATGAACCCGTCCACCCCGTAGCCATCAGCCTTCTTAGCGAGTTCTTCAATCTCGCTCCAGTTGCCGAGACTGATCGTGTTCTCAGCGAGGTTCAGGCCGCCCTGCCCGGTGGACACGTTCGCGCCGAAGACAGCAACCTTGAAGGCGTTGTCACCGCCGATCATGGGGGATCCGTCGCGCTGCACCGTCTTGTCGGCGACGAAATCGCGGGACGGAGCAGTCAGGTTCGGTTCGACAACAGTCATCGTTGATCTCCAAGTCGAGTTCACGAGCGCGCAGTCGCGCTTCGCGGATGTGGGGAGCACGCAGCTGAGACCGAGCGATGGGGGGCTCGGATGGAAAACCTCGGGCCCATCGGCTGTGATGGGACTGAGACTCTGGGATGTCCGACGGCTGCGTGGCTCGAATCGGTACATCCACAACGCTACGAGCGAGAGCGCCACTCATCCCCGTTCAACCACGACATCTCGACGGGAAATCGCGCCAGGATCGCCCCGCACGAACAACTGCGACGCAAGATGGTGGTGAGCATCGCATCCGTCGACAGGGAGGTCAGGGTGAGGCTGGACTCGTATCGGAACCTCAGCGTTCCCAACTTCAGCGTCCATCTCCTCCGGGAGATCCTCGAGGAAGCGGGCCTCGACTGGCGCGGGGCGCTCGCCCGGGCGGACATCGCCCCGACCGTGGTCCAGCGGGCCGGCGGGACGATCCCGGCGCACAAGGAGCTCGCGTTCCAGCGGGAGTTCGTCTCGCTCACCCCTGATCGCATCGATCTATGGCTTCGCGCTGCTCGCGCCTACGCGTCGAGCACGACCGGTGCGAGGGGGATGGCGCTGGCGACGGCACCCACCGTAGCGGCGTGGAGCGAGGTGGCAAGCAGCACCGACTATGCCCCGGGAATGCTCATCATCACGCCACTGCGCACGCCGACAAGGGCGGTGGCGGGGATCGAGTTCAACTACTCGGAGACGCCGAGCGAGCTCATCCCCTTCAGCGTGTACCGGGACCTCACCATCGCCTCGCGCTCACTCGCCTGGCTGCACGCCGGCCCGTTCCCGTTCACTCGCGTGGAAGTCCCCATCCCCGCGATCGCGGCGGATCAACTCGCCGACGTCGGCTGCCGAATCGACACCCGGTCGGATGCGCTCCGCCTCTGGTGGGACCCGGACGTCTCCCAGCAGGCGCTGCCCTACGGCAACGCGTTCCAGCACGCCGCCTGGGTCCAAGCGGACCAACAGGTCATCACCTCGTTCCGAGAAGCGGGTGACTGGCCCGCTACCGTCGCACAGGTCGTGAGGTCACGGCCGGAGCTCACGCGAAAGCTCGCCAATGTGGCCGCCGTGCTCCGCGTCTCCCCGCGGACACTGCAGCGACGCTTGGACAGTGCCGGACGCGAGTTCGGGGAGATCCGCGACAAGGCGCTGAACGACCTCGCGGGAGACCTGCTCTCCAACACCAATCAGTCCATCGCCCAGATTTCCCAGACGCTGGGCTACACAGATCCGGCCAGCTTCACCATCGCGTTCAAGCGGTGGACGGGAGTTCCCCCATCAGCGTTTCGCGAGGCCGCACGGTATGACGGCACCCCCAGCTGACCGCCAGCCCCGGATCAGCCGGCTTCGGTGAGCGCCGAAGGATCACGCGGGGCATCGAAGCGTCCCTGCCGAAGCGACCTGAGATCGTCGAGCGTCGGGTAGCGCCAGCGCAGGTACTCCGTCCTGAGTCCCGTCCATGAGGACACCCACTCGAAGCTCAGGAGGTGCTCTGCAGGGCACGCGATGATCGCCTCGAGAACGGACGCCGCTCGGCGCCGCTCTCTGAGCACAAGCGCTTCGTTCCGGTCTCGAGAGCGACGGCGTTGCGAGGGCCCCCAGCCGCGGCGACCAGGCCGAGTCGAGGCACCCTCATCAGCCTCCCGCCGCGACCAAGCGCGGACGGCCTCGACGTCCCTGGACAGCTGCTCGACGAGCGCCGCCTCGCTCTCGAAGCGCTCCTGCGGGCGGATTCGCTGGTGGAACGTGACTCGAACCGGCACGCCGTAGAGGTCGCCGGCGAAGTCGAAAAGGAAGACCTCGAGCAGTCGGGCACCCTCCGCCCCGTAGTAGGTGGGTCGCGTCCCCAGAGAGATGGCGGCGACGTGCACAGCACCGCCCGCATCCGGTGCGAGCTGGATGGTCCCGGCCCAGACTCCGTCCTCGACGGCGGCGGCCTCTGCCGTCACGTTCGCCGTCGGCAACCCGAGCAGGCGTCCGCGCTTGTCGCCGTGCTCGACGACTCCATCGACCACAGCTCGCGGGGCGTTCTTTGAGGTGACTTCGAGATCGTTCATCGTCCTCAGCTCCTCCATTGAAGTACTCAGGGCTGAGCGCCCCGACGTGGGCCGAATCGTGTCGGCCGAGGATGAAGCTCGACCAGTGATGATTCGCCAGCAACGCTAGACATCTGCTGTCACTGCCGAAAGCGCTTCGAGCGCCACTTCACCCGGAATACGCGCCAGTTCCGGACGACGGGCTGAGGTCCGCTCAGACGGACTCAAGCCACCGCGTGAGCTCAGCCGCGAGCGCGGCGGGAGCGTCCAGCTGGATCAGGTGACCGGCGCCGTCGATGAGGGCGATCGAGGCGTTCGGGATGCGCTCGCCGAGCCGCTGCGCTCGGTCGCTCGGGATCCAGGTGTCCTCGCGCCCCCACACGATATGCACGGGTTCCGTGAGGGTGCCGTAGAGCGGTTCGACCTCCGCCGTGAAGCGCTCGTCAGCCTGCGCGATCTGCCGGTAGAACGCCGCCTGCCCCTCCGCATCCGCCCACGGATCCACGAGCATGGCGAGGTCATCTGCGCTCAGGCCCCTATGGCTGGCGCCACGGATGTACGCCTCCACGGCGCCGCGATGCACCGCGGCCGGCAGCTGCTCGAACACCGGCGCGTGCTCTTTCACGAGGTTGAAGAACGGCGACCCCCACGGCGAGAGGGCGACGACGTCGACGAGTGCCAGCGACGAGTATGCGGCCCCGTGGAGCAGTCGAGCACGCAGTGCCACCGCGCCGCCGAAGTCGTGGGCGACGACGTGCGGCCGGTCGAGGCCCCAGGAGTCGAGCAGCTCAGCGAACAGCTCGCCCTGCACGCCGAGGTCGACGGCATGCGACGGGTCCTTCGACGAGGAGCCGTAGCCGGGCATGTCCCACAGGTAGACGGTGAACTGCGCGGAGAGGGCCTCCGCGATCGGCCGCCACAGCGCCGACGACCACGGGGTGCCGTGGAGGAAGACGAGGGCTGGCCCTTCCCCGAAGCTGTCCCAGCGCACGGTCCTCCCGCGCCAGGAGAACACGTTGGGCAGGCTCTCGTCGCTCATCATCCACCGATTGTGTCAGCCGCGCGAGCGGCCCCGGTTGTGACGGCGAGCTGGCGTCCCGCTCGAAGGCGGCACGCCAGCCCTCCGCCTCAGAGGTTCGCGGCGAGCCTCGTCCACGTCTCCACGACGCTGTCGGGGTTGAGTGACAGCGAGGAGATGCCGCGGTCGAAGAGGTACTGGGCGAGTTCGGGATGGTCGCTCGGCGCCTGCCCGCAGATGCCGACGTAGCGTCCGTGCTTCGTGCAGGCGTCGACCGCGAGGTCGATGAGGCGAAGCACCGCGGGGTTGCGCTCGTCGAAGCTGTCGGAGATGAGGCCGGAGTCGCGGTCGATGCCGAGCGTCAGCTGCGTGAGGTCGTTCGAGCCGATGGAGAAGCCGTCGACGAGCTCCAGGAACTGCTCAGCGAGGAGCGCATTGGAGGGCACCTCGCACATCATGATCACCTCGAGGCCGTTCTGGCCGCGGCGCAGCCCGTTCTCCGCGAGGCGCTCGACAACCGCGCGGGCCTCCTCGACCGTGCGCACGAACGGGATCATGACCTTGACGTTCGTCAGCCCCATGTCATCCCGGACGACCCTGATCGCCTCGCACTCGAGCGCGAACGCCTCGGCGAAGTCGTCGGAGATGTACCTCGCGGCACCGCGGAAGCCGAGCATCGGGTTCTCCTCGACGGGCTCGTAGCGGGCGCCCCCGAGCAGCCCCGCGTACTCGTTCGACTTGAAGTCGGAGAGCCGCACGATGACGGGCTTCCCGTCGAACGCGGCGGCGAGCGTCGCGACGCCCTCGGCGAGGCGGCGCACGAAGAAGTCGGCGGGAGAGTCGTAGGCGGCGATGCGCTCGTCGATGGCAGCGCGGATACTCGCCTCCTGGTCGTCGAGCTCGAGCAGCGCACGAGGGTGCACGCCGATCTGGCGGGAGATGACGAACTCCATGCGCGCGAGCCCCACGCCGTCATTCGGCAGGGCGGCGAGCGTGAACGCTGCATCCGGGTTGCCGACGTTGAGCATGATCTTGCCCGGCAGCTCCGGGAAGGAGTCGAGTTCGATGCGCTCGACCTCGATGGGGAGGATGCCGGCGAGCACGGCGCCCGTCTCGCCCTCGGCGCAGGTCACGGTGACCTCGTCGCCGTCCGAGAGGCGCTCGGTCGCGTCGCCGGCCCCGACTACGGCGGGGACTCCGAGTTCGCGGGCGATGATCGCGGCGTGACAGGTACGGCCGCCGCGGTTCGTGACGATCGCGGAGGCGCGCTTCATGATCGGCTCCCAGTCGGGGTCGGTCATGTCGGCGACCAGCACGTCACCCTGGCGGAACTCGCTCATCTGCGATGGGGAGGTGAGCAGGCGCACGACGCCAGCGCCGATGCGCTGCCCGATCGCCCGACCCTCGACGAGCGTCGCGCTGCGCTCCAGCAGGCTGTGCCGCTCGAGAGTGCCGGCAGCTCGCCGCGAGACGACGGTCTCCGGGCGGGCCTGCAGGATGTAGATGCGTCCGTCGATGCCGTCCTTGCCCCACTCGATGTCCATGGGCCGCCCGTAGTGCTCCTCGATCGCGAGCGCCGCCTCGGCCAGCTCGGTGACCTCGGCGTCGGTGACGGAGAACTGGCGCTGCGCATCCAGTGACGTCTCGACGAACTCGGTGGTGCGCCCGACGCGGGTGTCGTCCGTGAAGACCATGCGGGTCGCCTTGCTGCCGACTCGGCGCGACAGCACGGCGGGCCGCCCCTCGCGGAGGGTGCGCTTGTGCACCGTGAACTCGTCGGGGTTGACCGCGCCCTGCACGACCCCCTCGCCCAGCCCGTAGGCGCTCGTCACGAACACGGCGCCGTCGTAGCCCGACTCGGTGTCGACGCTGAACATGACCCCGGCTGCGCCCTCGTCGGAGCGCACCATGCGCTGCACGCCGACGGAGATCGCGATGCCGGTGTGCGCGTAGCGCTGGTGCACGCGGTACGCGATGGCGCGGTCGGTGAAGAGCGACGCGAAGACCTTGCGGGTCGCGGCGAGCACGTTCTCGATGCCGGCGATGTTGAGGAACGTCTCCTGCTGCCCCGCGAACGACGCGTCCGGCAGGTCCTCCGCGGTGGCGCTCGAGCGCACTGCGACGAGCAGCTGGCCGTCGGTCTCGGCGTCCAGACGGGCGAAGGCTTCGCGCATGGCTGCTTCGAGCTCCGCGGCGAGCGGGGCGGCTTCGATGCGAGCGCGGATGCGGGCGCCGACGATCGCGAGGCGCGCCACGTCGTCGACGTCGAGGCCCACGATCTCACCGCGGATCCACGCGTCGATGCCCGCCTCACGCAGGTGCCGGTTGAAGGCGCTCGCCGTCGTGGCGAAGCCGTCCGGCACACGCACTCCGGCGTCCGTGAGGTTCGCGATGAGCTCGCCGAGGGAGGCGTTCTTGCCGCCGACCTCGGGGATGTTCGAGAGGCGCACCGCGCTGAAGGGGAGGACGTACGCCTCGTTGCTCGTGGATGCGTCTGCGGAGGTAGGGGGTTCGTGGAGCAGCGTCATGGTGAGTCCTTCTGGGTGTCGTCGTTGACGGTAGTTGCGGGATGAACTCAGTATTCGTCGCGAACTGAGCACTCTTTCGCGGAAATGTGTGTAAAGAATTGCCGTTCTTGCGCTAGCGTCATGCCATGCCCGCCGACGTGTACACCGCCTCCGTGCTCGGAGCCCGCATCCGCCACTACCGCTCGCTCGCGAAGCTCACCCTCGACGACCTCGCGGCTCAGCTCGAGACGAGCCCCAGCCGCATCTCGCTCATCGAGAACGGGCGCCGCGAGCCGAAGCCGTCAGAGCTCCCCTCCTTCGCGAGGGCCCTCGGGGTGACGGTCGAGGACCTCGTGCGCGCCGAGGCGCCGAACAGCCGCGCCGCGCTCGAGCTCGAGCTGAAGCGCGCCCAGTCTTCTCCGCTGTTCGCGGGGCTCGGGCTCCCCAAGCTGCGCGGGGGCAAGGGCATGCCAGACGACACCCTCGAGACGCTCGTCGGCCTGCACCGGGAACTCGAGCGACGCGCGCAGGCCGCTTCTGCGACGCCCGAGGAGGCGCGCATCCGCAACACGCAGCAGCGGGCGTGGATGCGGGAGCGCAATAACTACCTGCCGGAGATCGAGGCGGTCGCCGAGGAGCGCCTCCGCCAGGTCGGGCACGTCGCCGGGGCCCTCACGCACCGCGAGGTGCACCTCATGGTCGAGCAGCTCGGCCTCGAGATCGTCTACGCCGATGACCTCCCCCGTTCCACGCGCAGCATCACCGACCTCGAGAACGGGCGCATCTACCTGCCGCCGGAGTCGATCCCGGGCGGGCACGGGCTGCGCTCCATCGCCCTCCAGGCCGTCGCCCACCGCATCCTGGGCCACACGCCTCCCGACTCGTACGCCGACTTCCTGCGGCAGCGGCTCGAGATCAACTACTTCGCGGCCGCCTGCCTCATCCCGCGCACGCAGGCCGTCGACTTCCTGAGCGCCCGCAAGAAGGACCGCGACCTCGCCGTGGAGGACTTCCGCGATGCCTTCGGCGTCACCCACGAGGCGGCCGCCCTGCGCATGACGAACCTCATGACCGAGCACCTCGGGATGCGGGTGCACTTCCTCCGCGTCGGCGCCGTCGGGGAGGTCTACAAGGCCTACGAGAACGACGATCTCCCCCTGCCGCTCGACGTGACCGGCGCCGTCGAAGGGCAGATCGTCTGCCGCCGCTGGGGTGCGAGGCGTGCGACGGAGATCGAGCACCGAACGACCGAGTTCTGGCAGTACACGGACACGCCCGCCGGCACGTTCTGGAGCACCATCCAGACTGGCCGGTCCGCCGAGGGCGCCTTCTCGATCACCTTCGGGGTGCCGTTCGACGACGCGAAGTACTTCCGCGGCCGCGACACCGAGAACCGCCAGGTGTCGCGCTGCCCCGACGAGACCTGCTGCCGGCGGCCCGACCCGGCCCTCGCAGCACGCTGGTCCGGGCGCGCCTGGCCGAGCGCCCGCCTGCACGCGCAGATCCTCGCCTCCCTCCCGGCTGGCCGGTTCCCAGGCGTCGACGACAGTGAGATCTACGCTTATCTGGAACGCCACGCGCCCTGATCTCCGGGGCGCGAGCACTCCCCCGCACGACAGATCGGAGCACGACGATGACCCACGCTGAGCACCTCGACGACCTCACCCTCGAGGAGAAGGCCTCCCTGACGAGTGGCGGGAGCTTCTGGTCGACGAAGGCGGTCGAGCGTGTCGGCATCCCGGCGGTGACGCTGACGGATGGGCCGCACGGGGTGCGCCTGCAGCGGGAGGGCGGTGACCACCTCGGCCTCGCCGACAGCGTCCCGGCCACGTGCTTCCCGCCCGCCGTCGCCCTCGGCTCGAGCTGGGACGCGGACCTCGTCCGCCGAGTGGGCACAGCGCTCGGCGAGGAGGCGAAGGCGGAAGGTGTCGGCGTGCTGCTCGGCCCCGGCATCAACATCAAGCGGTCCCCGCTGTGCGGGCGCAACTTCGAGTACTTCTCCGAGGACCCGCTCGTGAGCGGCGTCATGGGCTCTGCCCTCGTCGGCGGGCTGCAGAGCCAGGGCGTCGGGTCGTCGCTCAAGCACTTCGCCGCGAACAACCAGGAGACCGACCGGCTGCGGATCAGCGCCGACGTCGACGAGCGCCCGCTGCGTGAGATCTACCTGCGCGCCTTCCAGCGCGTCGTCACCGAGCAGCAGCCGTGGACCGTCATGTGCTCCTACAACAAGATCAACGGCGTCTACGCCTCCGAGAATCACTGGCTGCTCACCACCGTCCTCCGCGAGGAATGGGGCTACGAGGGCCTCGTCGTCTCCGACTGGGGCGCCGTCGACGACCGCGTCACCGGCATCGCGGCCGGGCTCGACCTCGAGATGCCGGCCAGCGGCGGGCGCACGGACGCTCAGCTGGTGGATGCGGTGCGCTCCGGCGACCTCGACGAGCAGCACGTGACCACCGCCGCCCGCCGCGCGCTGGAGCTCGTCGACAAGATCGTCGCGGGCGCAGACGCATCCGCCAGCTACGACGCGGAGGCACACCACGCGCTCGCCCGCGAGGCCGCCGGGCGCAGCATCGTGCTGCTGAAGAACGAGGGCGAGCTGCTGCCACTCGACCCCGCTTCGAGCGAGCACATCGCGGTGATCGGCGAGTTCGCGCGCACTCCCCGCTACCAGGGCGCAGGCAGCTCGCTCATCAACCCGACCCGGCTCGACGACGCCCTCACGGAGCTGAGCCGGGTCGCCGGCGACCGGGTCCGCTTCGCGCCCGGCTTCACGCTCGACGACTCCGGCGACGCCGACGCACTGCGAGCGGATGCGGTCGAGGCCGCCGCGAGCGCATCCGTCGCGCTCCTCTTCCTCGGCCTGCCCGCGCACGAGGAGTCCGAGGGCTTCGACCGCGCACACATCGACCTCCCCGCCGACCAGCTCGAGCTGCTCGAGGCCGTGCACGCGGCAAACGAGCACGTCGTCGTGGTGCTCTCCAACGGCGGCGTCGTCCGCACCTCGACGTGGCAGCACCTCGCCCCGTCGATCGTCGAGGGCTGGCTCCTCGGGCAAGCCGGCGGCGGCGCGATCGCCGATGTGCTCTTCGGCGTCGTCAACCCGTCCGGGCGCCTCGCCGAGACGGTCCCCGTGCGCCTCGAGGATTCCCCGGCGCACGTCGGATTCCCCGGCGCGTTCGGCCACGTGCGCTACGGCGAGGACATCTTCGTCGGCTACCGCGGCTACGACGCGCGAAACAGCGAGGTCTCGTTCCCCTTCGGCCACGGCTTGTCGTACACGAGCTTCGCCTACGAAAACCTCACCGTCGCGGTCGATGACAGCGGCCTGCGCATCCAGGTTGATCTCACCAACACGGGGAGCAGGGACGGCCGCGAGGTCGTGCAGGTCTACACGGGCCTCCCCGGCTCCGCCGTGCCGCGCGCGACGCGCTCGCTCGCTGCGTTCGCTGTCGTCGAGGTGGCTGCCGGCTCGACAGTCGCCGTCACTATCGAGGTGCCGCGCTCCGAGCTCGCCTACTTCCACCCGATCGCCGGGCAGTGGACGGTCGAAGGCGGCGAGTATCTCGTCGAGATTGGCGCCTCGAGCCGCGACCTCCGCGCCTCGACGCAGGTAGCGGTCGCGGGTGACGAGCTCGCGCTCACCCTCGACGAGACCTCGACGATCGCCGAGTGGCTCGACGACGAGCGGGGTGGCCCGCTGCTGCGCACCGCGCTGCTCGAGGGCGCCAGCGGCCTGGCAGGGATGCTGGCCGACCCGGAGATGCTCAAGATGCTCGGCTCCATGCCGCTCGGGCGAGTGTCCAAGTTCCCCGGCAGCCCACTCGACGAGGCGGCGCTCGGCGAGCTCGTCGAGAGCGCGAAGAACTAACGGGGAGCGCGAAGAGCGAGCGGAGCGTCGGCGACGTGCCGGTTCGGGGATTCCCGGACCGGCACGTCGAGTCAGGCGGGCAGCACCGCCCGGACCTGCGCGCGCACCTGCTCGACGAGGTCGTCGTCGGACAGCGAGGCGTTGATCGACGCGGCCATGGTGGTGAACATGATGGCGGAGACGACCTGCGCGAGCGTGCGCGCGGTATCGGTCGTGGCGGCGGTCTCCCGCTCGATGACGTCGGCGACCAGGTCCTGGGTCTGGCTCGTCAGTGCCAGCGCCTCTGCATGCCGAGGCTCTTCCGGGTCGCCGAAGACCATCTCCCGCAGGTAGGTGCGGCCGTTCTCGATCTGCTTGCGGTTGCAGGCGACGACGGGGCGAAGCACGGCAAGGACGCCGTCGAGCGCACCGGTCGTCTCGGCCGCAGCCGCGCGACCCTCCTCGAGCGCAGCCTCGTACATGGAGTTCTGCACGAGCAGCAGCAGCTCGCCCTTGGTCTTGGCGTAGAGGAACAGCGTTCCGGTGCCAATGTCGGCGCGGTCCGCGATCTCCTGCGTGGTGACGTCATCGACCCCACGCTCGGCGAAGAGCTCGCCAGCAGCCGCCGTGATGCGCTCGAGCTTGTCGAGCTTGTTTCGCTCGCGGCGACCCATCGGGCGGGCGTCGGTGGTCATCCAGATCTCCCCGGGAATAATTCGTGAGCATGCTCAGTTATGAGCTTAGTCGCTAACGTTAGGGTTCGGTACCCGTGCCGATTCTTCCACGCCGCCGCAGCGCCCATCCGCTGCCCCGAGGTCCGCGACAACCCACCGACTAGAAAGAGCCGCACATGCCTTCACTCAACGGAGCAGTTGTCCTCGTCACCGGCGCGAACGGGGGCATCGGCACGAACTTCGTCCGCGAGGCGCTCGCCCGCGGCGCCGCCAAGGTCTACGCCACGGCCCGCACGCCACGCACCTGGGACGACGAGCGGGTCGTGCCCCTCGCCCTCGACGTCACCGACTCGGCATCCATCGCCGCCGTCGTCGAGGCGGCACCCGACGTGACCGTGCTCATCAACAACGCCGGGGCCTCGGTCTCGTCCCCGGGCATCCTGTCGCACAGCGACGAGGAGATCCGGGCGAACGTCGCGACCAACTTCCTCGGACCCGTCTTCCTCGCGCGCGCCTACGCGCCGCTCCTCTCGAACCGTGAGGGCGCAGCCATCATCGACGTGCACTCGGCACTCAGCTGGTACGCGGTCAACGGCATCTACAGCGCCACGAAGGCCGCACTCTGGTCGGCGACGAACTCGCTGCGCCTCGAACTCCAGCCAGCCGGCGTGCACGTCGTGGGCGTCCACGTCGGCTGGGTCGACACGGCCATGGCCGCGCACACCGATGACCCGAAGACCGACCCGGCCGTGCTCGTCTCGAAGGTCTTCGACGCGACCGAGGCAGGCGAGTACGAGGTGCTCGCCGACGAGACGTCGGTGCAGCTGAGGGCAGGACTCAGCGCCCCGCTCGAGGCGGTCTACCCGCAGCTCAGCCGGGCGACCAGCTAGCGGCTCGCAGCACGCACGACCGGGGAGGGGCGCCGCCACCAAGCGGCGCCCCTCCCCCGCATCGGATCGTGCTGGGTTTCGTTGAACTTGATGGGTTTTTTCCCATCACCAGTCACCGAAACCCAGCACGTGCATCCGCGGAATGGGAACCGCCGACGCGTTGGCGTCGTGCCAGCGCGTCGAGTCATGCTCTCTTCTTGTCTCGCGCCGCGTCAGCGGGTGAGGAACTCGACGGCGACCGGTGCGAACTGGTGGTGGTACTGGAAGATGCCGCCGTGGCCCGAGTCGGAGTACATGACGAGCTCGGAGCCGGCGATGCGCCCGTGCAGGTCGGTGGAGAGCACCGACGGCACCATGCGGTCGTTGTCGCCGTTGGCGATGAGGGTCGGCTGCGTGAGGGTCGAGAGGTCGGAGGGCGCGGAGCGGCCGTAGCGCTGGATGGCCTTGAGCTGAGTCTGGAACGCCTTCGTGCTGATCGACTTGTCGCGGTCGACCGTGCGCTCGGACAACCGGGCGACGAACGCTTTCGCGGCCCGCTTGCCCCGGTCGTCTCGGTTGAAGAAGAGGAACTCCTTGATGTCGGAGCGGGTGAGGATGGAGCGCACGAGGTCGAGGTAGGTGACGCCGACGACCTTGTCCATGTCTTTGCCGCCCCGCGGACCGGTGCCCGTGAGCACGAGCCGGCGCACCAGGTCCGGGTGCTTGACGACGAGGTCCTGCGCGATCATCCCGCCCATGGAGAACGAGAAGATGTCGACCTTGTCGTAGCCGAGCGCGGTGATGAACTCGTACGCGTGGTCGGCGGCTTCCTCGATGGTGCCGGGGACGACGCCCGTCGAGGCGCCGACGCCGCGCTGGTCGAAGGTGATGACATGGCGCTTCTCGGCGATGGGGTCGACGATGCGGGGGTCCCAGTTGTCGAGCGTGGCCGCGAGGTGCACGAAGAAGATGACGGGGATGTCCTCCTTCGGACCCAGCTCGCGGTAGGCGTAACTGATGCCGCCCGCGGTGATGCTCTTCGCCGGGGCGAGCGCGTAGGAGGTGACGACGGGCTCATTGGATGCAGCGCTCATGATGTTCTCTCTTGAAACCTTGAGGGGGTTGGTGGGGTGTGACCGCCGACGGTCAGCGGTTGCTGATGACTGCCTTGCCGCGGATGCCGCCGTCCCTCAGCGATTCGAGCGCGCGCACGGTCTCGTCGAAGGGGAAGACCCGCCCCACCACGGGCTTGAGCGCTCCACGCTCGATGAGCGCGGAGATCTCACGCAGCTGCTCGCCGCTCGCGCGCATGAAGAGGAAGCGGTAGTCGACGCCGAGGCGTTTCGCCTGCTTGCGGACCTTGCCGCTGAGCCCGGTGATCGCGAGGCGCAGCACGGGGTTCAGGCCGGCACTCCGGGCGAAGTCGGGGGTGGGGGGACCGGAGATACCGACGGCGATTCCGCCAGACCCCAGGACGCGGAGCGACTTCTCGAGGTTCTCGCCGCCGAGGCTGTCGAGCACGAAGTCGTAGCCGCTGAGGAGCTGCTCGAAGTCCTCGTTGCGGTAGTCGATCGTATGGTCGGCGCCGAGCTCGCGAGCGAACGCCGCGTTGGGGGCGCTGACGGTGGTGGCAACCTCTGCTCCGAGGTGCTTCGCGAGCTGGATCGCGATGGATCCGACTCCGCCCGAGCCGGCGTGGATGAGGACCTTCTGCCCGCGCTGCACGTTGCCGATCTCGACGAGCGCCTGCCAGGCGGTGAGGGCGACGAGCGGGAGCGAGCCCGCCTCTTCCATGGAGATGGAGGACGGCTTGGGTGCCACATCCGCTTCGTCGATCGCGATGCGCTCGGCGAACGTGCCGATGCGGTGGTCGCGCGGCCTCGCGTAGACCTCGTCTCCCGGACGGAACCCGCGAACCGCGGCGCCGACCCGCAGCACCGTACCGGCGACATCGTGCCCAAGAGTCAGCGGCAGCTTGTACGGCAGGATCTGCTTGAACTCGCCGATGCGGATCTTCTCGTCGAGCTGGTTCACGCCGGCGGCCTGCACCTGGACAAGCACGTCGCGCTCTCCCATGATCGGCTCCGGGATATCGACCTCTCGCAGGGGCGTCTTGTACGTGGAGAAGGTGAACGCTCGCATGGGTGAGACTCCGGCTTCGGGATGGCGTTGGTGAATCGCCCGGCATTTGCCGAGCGTACTCAATTCTGAGTTAGCTCAGTAATTATGTCAACCAGCCTCACCCAGGGACCACCAATCCCTGGATAAGCGAGCCCTGAATCGAAGAAGATCGACCCAGCAGAGTGGTTCCGGCAGCCAGACTGCACCTTCGCCTCACCGGTGAAGCGATCTCGACATCGACACCACTCAGGAGCATCCCGTGCCCAAGAACCGCGACATCCCAGTCCCCTCCCTCACCGGCAAGCTCGCCCTCGTCACAGGTGCGAGCGACGGCATCGGCATCAACATCGCCGCCAGGCTCGCCCGCGCCGGCGCGACGGTCATCATGCCGGTCCGCAACCGCGCCAAGGGCGAGAAAGCAGCCGCGCGCATCCGAGGCGCGAACCCGGACGCGAAGCTCGAGCTGCGCCAGCTGGACCTCTCATCGCTGGCATCGGTCTCGACCCTCACCAAGGAACTCCTGACGGAAGGACGCCCCGTCAACCTCCTCATCAACAACGCTGGCGTCATGACGCCACCCGAGCGTCGCACCACGAGCGACGGCTTCGAGCTGCAGTTCGGCACCAACCACCTCGGCCACTTCGCCCTCACGACCGGACTGCTCCCCCTCCTCAAGGAGGGCAAGGCGCACGTCACGACGCAGATCAGCATCGCCGCCAACCAGGGCGCCGTGAACTGGGACGACCTGAACTGGGAGCGCAGCTACAGCAACATGGGCTCGTACAGCTCGTCGAAGATCGCGACCGGCCTGCTCGGGATGCACCTGCACCGCCTCAGCGAGGCGAACGACTGGGGCATCCAGAGCAACCTCTCGCACCCTGGCGTCTCCCCCACGAACCTCCTCGCCGCGCAACCGGGCATGGGGCGAGCCAGCGACACCACCGAGGTCAAGGCCATCCGCCTCCTCTCGCGGGTCGGCATCACCGGATCCCCGCAGAGCGCCGCCCTCCCGGCAGTCCTCGCAGCCACGAGCCCCGACGCGAGGGGCGGCCGCCTCTACGGCCCGAAGAGCCCCGGCCACATCGGCGGACGCCCGGCCGAGCAGAAGCTCTACTCGCGCGTCGCGAGCGAAGCGGATGCGCGCCGCCTGTGGGAGCTCTCCGAGCAGCTCGTCGCCGAGCACGTCGCCCGCTAGCCTCGCCTCATGGACAGAGCCCAGCTCGCCGATTTCCTCCGCAGCCGCCGCGAGGCGCTGCAGCCCGAGGACGTCGGCCTGACGAAGGGGCCCCGCCGCCGCACGCAGGGGCTGCGGCGCGAGGAGGTCGCCTCACTCAGCGACATGTCGGTCGATTACTACAGTCGCCTCGAGCAGAGCCGCGGCCCCCAGCCGTCGCAGCAGATGCTCGCCGCCATGGCGCGTGGCCTGCGACTGACGGCCGCGGAACGCGACCACCTCTTCCACCTCGCCGGCCACCAGGCACCGCGGCGTGCCATCAGCGGCGAGCACGTGGCCCCCGGCCTCATGCGCATCCTCGACCGCCTGGCCGACACACCGGCGCAGGTCATGACGGCCATGGGCGAGACGCTCGTGCAGACACCGGCCGCGCGTGCCCTCTTCGGCGACGAGACCCGTTTCGCCGGCAACGCCCGCAGCGTCGTCTACCGCTGGTTCACGGCACCCAGCGCCCGCGACGTCTACCCGTCGACCGACCACGAGAAGCTGTCTCGAGCGTTCGCCGCGGATGCTCGCAGCTTCGCCGCCCAGCAGGGTCCAGGCTCTCGAGCGCAGCGGGTCGTGGATGCGCTCCTCGCCGAGAGCCCGGAGTTCGCGGAGATCTGGGCCGACCACGAGATCAACGCGACGCACGAGCTCGAGAAGCGAGTGCAGCATCCCGAGCTCGGGGTCATGGAAGTGCACTGCCAGTTCCTCATCGACCCCGCGCAGCGCCAGACGCTGCTCGTGCTGACGGCCACGCCTGGCACGGAGAGCCACGACCGGCTGCAGCTGCTCTCGGTCATCGGAACGCAGCGCCTCACATCCGACATCTGACCTCCGGCACCCGGCGTCCGGCCCCGGCGCCCGGAACGGCCGCGCCCAGGCCGTGGAGTTGTGGCCTGTTGCTGCTGCGCGACGTCGCCACGACATCACGCCACAACTCTGCGCTGGCCGTGCCTCTGCTCAGACGGCGCGGGCCCTTTGTCGCTTTCGCTGTGTCGGTACACAGTGGATGCGCATGCGCGGCACCTAGCCTGGCGGCGCCGTTGGAGATACAGCTCCGGCGGCCGACGACTGCCGCGGGCGAGCGACGTCACGCGGACAACCAGACGACAAAGGAGTTGCGACATGACAGATTTCACCGGACGCTCAGTGGTCATCACCGGCGGCGCGGGCGGCATCGGGGCGGCGACAGCTGAGGAGTTCCTCAAGCTGGGCGCCCGCGTGGCCCTGATCGACCTCTTCCCGGAGCCCCTCGAGGCCGCGCGCGAACGCCTCGCGGCGCACGGCGAGGTCATCGCGATCGCCGCGGATGTCACCGACGAGGCCGACGTCGAGCGCTACGTCGCCGAGGCCGTCGAGGCGTTCGGCACGATCGACGTGTTCTTCAACAACGCGGGCATCGAAGGCGCCGTCGGCCCGCTCACGGAAGCGAGCGTCGACAACTACGAGAAGGTGTTCGCCGTCAACGTGCGCGGCGTCTTCCTCGGCATGAAGCATGTCCTCAAGGTCATGACCGAGCGCGGCAGCGGCAGCATCATCAACACGTCCTCGGAGGCGGGCCTCGACGGGGCGCCCGGAGTCTCCGCCTACGTCGCGTCGAAGCACGCCGTGGTCGGCTTCACGAAGTCCGCCGCACTCGAGGTCGCCCCGACCGGGGTGCGAGTCAACAGCATCCACCCGTCCGGCGTGAACACGCAGATGGTGCGGCGGCTGGAGGAGGGCTTCGGCGGCGGCGACACGGAGGCCGCGAAGGCCGGGTTCCAGGCCGCTATTCCGATGGGCCGCTACGCCGAGCCGTTGGATATCGCTCGGGTCGTCGTGTTCCTCGGCTCCGACGAGGCGTCGTTCGTGACTGGCGCGCAGTGGCGCGTCGACGGCGGCAACGGAGCCCGCTAGCACCGCGCACCCCGCGCCTCCGCACCCACCCCGCGCGCCGCACACGACGCGAAGAGGTCAGTTTCGCCCCATCCTGGGCCTCAGGATGGGGCCAAACTGACCTTTTCGGCGCTTGAGAAGCGGGTAGTTCGGCGCTCGAGACGCGGGTAGTTCGGCGGGATGCGGCGCGGAAGACGGCGGTCGCGAAGCGGGTGCGGGTGCGGGTGCGGGCGGCGGTGCGGCGCGAAGCGACGCGGGCGCGGGAGCAGGAGCAGGAGCGGCGCGGAAGACGGCGGGAGCGGCAGCGGGCGCGCGCTTACGCGTCCGGCGGCCGCTTGGCGCGGGGAGCGCGCGAACGCGGTGCCGCGGCTTTCGCGCGAGTGCGCTTCGGGCGCGGCTCCTCGGCGTCGGCTTCGTCCTCGGCATCGTGGATGCGCGCCGGCCGCCACACGACGACCTCGGTGCGGCGAGCCGTGCGGCGCCCGTGGGCGAGGGGCACGACGTCGCCGCGCTCCCCGGCCGCGAAGATGCGACCGCCGAGCCTCGTGAGGCGCTCGTCGGCGAGTTCAGCCTCGAGCGCCCGGACGCGGCGGCGCAGTCCCAGCACCTCGCGCTGCAGCTCGAGCACGCGGGCGATGCCCTCGAGGCTTACGCCCTCGTTCGAGAGCACCGCGATCTCGCGCAGCTGCGCGACGTCGCGAAGCGAGTACCGCCGCACGCGCCCGGCCGTGCGCCGAGGCGTGACGAGGCCCATCCGGTCGTATTGGCGAAGCGTCTGCGGGTGCATGTTCGCGAGCTCCGCCGCCATGGCGATCGCGAAGATCGGGGCGTCCTCGTCGAGGTCGGAGGGGAATGCCATGGGCGCCCCTACCTGCCTTGGCGCGCGAGACGCAGCAGGTCCTCGCGGGGGCTCTCGTCTCCGGATGCGGCGACGAAGTCGGCGAGCGCTTTCTCCTGCGCGCTCGACAGGTGATTCGGCACGGCGACCTCGAGGTGCACGAGCAGATCGCCCTTGCCCTTCTTGGACTCGATGCCTCGACCCTTCACGCGGAGCGTCTTCCCGTTCGGCGTTCCCGGAGCGACCTTGACTCGCACGGTCTTGCCGTCGACGGTCGGCACCTCGATGGTGGCGCCGAGCACTGCCTCAGCGAAGGAGACCGGCACGGTCACCTCCAGGTTGAGGCCCGAGCGCGTGAAGACGGGGTCGGGTCGCACGGCGACGGTGAGGATGAGGTCTCCGGCTTCGCCGCCGTTCGGGCTCTGCCCGCCCTTGCCGCGGAGGCGGATCTTCTGCCCGTCCTCGACGCCGGCGGGCACGCGGACCTTCACGACCCGCCCATCCTGACCCTGCAGCTCGACCGTGTCCCCGTGGATGGCGGTCATGAAGCTGAGCGTCGTGGATGCGCTCTGGTCGCGCCCCTTCTGCGGTCCGGTCTGGAACCCGGCAGGCCCGCCGGCGCCGCCGCCGAAGCTGCCTGCGCCGAAGCCGCCGCCCCCGCCGCCGAACATGGAACCGAGGAGGTCCTCGAAGTCGGCGTTCGACGCGCCGCGGCGTCCGCCGCCGCCGTTGAACATGCCGCCGAACACGTCCTCGAAGCCCGCGCCCCCTGGGCCGCCTGGCCCCTGCTGGAAGCGGGCTCCTGAGCCCATGGCGCGCATCTGGTCGTACTCGGCGCGGTGCTCTGGGTCGGAGATGACCGAGTAGGCCTCGGAGATCTCCTTGAACTTCGCCTCTGCGGCAGTGTCGCCCGGGTGCGAGTCAGGGTGATACTGACGCGCGAGCTTCCGGTACTGCTTCTTGAGGTCTTTTTCGTCTACGTCCTTCGATACGCCGAGCACCGCGTAGAAGTCCTTGTCAAACCAATCCTGACTGGCCATATGGTCCTTCTGTTCCTAGGGATGAGCACGTGTCTTCCGGATGAAGACAGGAGGGGGCCCGCAGCTGCGGTGCCCCCTCCCGTGTTCGATCGGGCGGATGCGCCGATCGCGGTGCTTATGAAGCGGGTACGAAGACTGCTGCCTTCGCGACGCGGACGACGCGCTCGCCGATGGTGTAGCCGCGTTCGACTACGTCAGCGATCGTGTCGCTCGTGACGTCGGGGTTCGGCAGCTGCGCGATGGCCTCGTACCGCTGGGGGTCGAAGGCCTCTCCGGCTTCACCGTAGGCGGTGAGGCCGAGGCGCTCGACTGCGGTACGCAGCTTGTTCGCGATGACGGCGACCGGGGTGTCCTCGATGAGGTCGCCGTGCTTCTGGGCACGGTCGAGGTCGTCGAGCACGGGGAGGAGGGACCGGAGCACTTCCGCCTTGGTGGCGTCGTAGGCCTCGGTCTTCTCGCGGTCGGTGCGGCGGCGGTAGTTGGCGTACTCCGCCTGGACGCGCTGCAGGTCGTGGAGGCGCTCCACTGCGAGATCGCTCTCGCCGGGGGCGCCTTCCGTTGGCGCGTCTTCTGCACCTTCGCCGCTGAGGAGCTTCTCGAGATCCTCGACGCTCAGGCCTTCAGCCGCGGCTTCAGCAGCCTCGCCGGCGGCCGGGTCGGCGTCGTCCGTTGTGGACTCCGCCGACTCGGCCCCAGCAGCCGTGCCGAGGTCGCGAACTTCGCCAGTCTCCGGGTCGATCCGACGCTTGTCGTTGATGATCGGCTCGTTTGCTTCTCCCGAGTTCTCGGGGCCGCGTGCTTCTGACTCGTTTCGCTCTTCAGCCATGGTTACTTCTTGTCCTTGTCGTCCTCGTCGTCCACGACCTCGGCGTCGACGATGTCGTCGTCGGCTGCCTGGTCTCCGGCGGGTGCGTCAGCCGCGGGGGCCTCTGCTGCCTGCTCAGCCTGGGCTGCGGCGTAGATGGCCTCGCCGAGCTTCGTCTGGCTGGTGTTGAGCTTGTCGAGCGCCGACTTCACGGCCGCGTCGTCGTCGCCTGCGAGGGCCGTCTTGAGCGCGTCGACGTCGCCCTGGACCTCGTTCTTGACGTCGGCGGGGAGCTTGTCGTCGTTCTCGGTGAGCACCTTCTCGACCTGGTAGACCGTGGTCTCGGCGATGTTGCGCTGCTCGGCGCCTTCGCGGCGCTTCTTGTCTTCTTCCGCGTGCTCTTCAGCCTCGCGGACCATGCGCTCGATGTCTTCCTTGCCGAGGCTGGAACCGCCGGTGATCGTCATCGACTGCTCCTTGCCCGTGCCCTTGTCCTTTGCGGAGACGTGCACGATGCCGTTGGCGTCGATGTCGAACGTGACCTCGATCTGCGGCATGCCACGGGGGGCCGGTGCGATGCCGGTGAGCTCGAAGGTGCCGAGGTTCTTGTTGTCGCGGGTGAACTCGCGCTCGCCCTGGAAGACCTGGATCTGCACGGACGGCTGGTTGTCGTCGGCCGTCGTGAAGGTCTCGCTGCGCTTGGTCGGGATGGCCGTGTTGCGCTCGATGAGCTTGGTCATGATGCCGCCCTTGGTCTCGATGCCGAGGGAGAGGGGCGTGACATCGATGAGGAGGACGTCCTTGCGCTCGCCCTTCAGCACACCGGCCTGGAGTGCGGCGCCGACTGCGACGACCTCATCCGGGTTGACGCCCTTGTTGGCCTCCTTGCCGCTGAGCTTCTTGACGAGCTCGGCGACGGCGGGCATGCGGGTGGAGCCACCGACGAGGACGACGTGGTCGATCTCGTCGACCTTGATGCCGGCTTCGCGGATGACATCTTCGAACGGCTTGCGGGTGCGCTCGAGGAGGTCCTTCGTGAGGTCTTCGAACTTCGCACGCGTGATGCTCGTGTCGAGGTTCGCGGGGCCGTTCTCCGTGAGGGAGAGGTAGGGCAGCTGGATGCTGGCGCTGGTGGAGCTGGAGAGCTCCTTCTTCGCCTGCTCAGCGGCTTCCTTGAGGCGCTGGAGCGCGATCTTGTCGTTGGCGACGTCGACGCCGGTCTGCGACTTGAACTCGGTGATGAGGTACTTGACGAGACGGTCGTCCCAGTCGTCGCCGCCGAGGCGGTTGTCACCCGCGGTGGAGCGCACCTGGATGGTGGAGAAGTCGTCGTCCTTGCCCACTTCGAGGAGGGAGACGTCGAACGTTCCGCCACCGAGGTCGAAGACGAGGATGAGCTCGTCTTCCTTGCCCTTGTCGAGGCCGTACGCGAGTGCGGCGGCGGTGGGCTCGTTGATGATGCGGAGCACGTTGAGACCGGCGATCTCGCCGGCTTCCTTCGTGGCCTGGCGCTCGGCGTCGTTGAAGTACGCGGGGACGGTGATGACCGCATCGGTCACCTTGTCGCCCAGGTACTGCTCTGCGTCGCGCTTGAGCTTGCCGAGGATGCGCGCGGAGATCTCCTGCGCGGTGTACTTCTTGTCGTCGATGGCCTGGGTCCAGGTGGTGCCCATGTGGCGCTTGACGGATCCGATGGTGCGGTCGACGTTCGTGACGGCCTGGCGCTTGGCGGTCTCGCCGACGAGGACGTCGCCGTCCTTCGTGAATGCGACGATCGACGGGGTGGTGCGGAAGCCTTCGGCGTTTGCGATGACCTTGGGCTCACCACCCTCGAGGACCGAGACGCAGGAGTTCGTGGTTCCGAGGTCGATTCCAACAGCACGTGACATGTGTGGTTCTCCTTTTGTTGAGCTGCTTGTGTGAGTCTGAGTCGGCTCGGCCTGCTGTCTCGATTTCTTACCCCACTAGGCTGGTGCAGACCTGAGCCGTATGGACTCAAGTTTACTCGCCGGGGTTCGCTCGTCAAGCTGGTCGCCTGAGAGTTGAGTGTGAGCGACTCAAGTCTTGCCGTCGTCGTGTGCGTCGATCTCGGACCTCACCTGAGCGAGGGCGCGCAGCAGCACCTCGAGTTGCGCGTCGTTGTAGAGGGCGCGCATCGACTCGATGAGCGCGCTCTGCGCGAGCGGCGGCGTCTGTCGAGTGCGCGGCTCGGTGAGCAGCCACGGGTAGCGTTCGAGGTTCTCGCGCAACGCGGGCAGCATCTGCTGCACGACCGCGCTCCGCGCTTCCTCACTCGCATCCACCGTGAGCGCCTCGAACGTCGCGTCGAGCTCCGCGAAACGCGCCTGGCCGTCCTCGAACATGGCCCTGATGTCCTGCATGGCCGGGTCGTCGTAGACCTGCCCGAAGATCGAAGCGAGCGTGCGGTCTGTCGGCGTCATCCCGTCGGCGATGCCCTCGAAACCCGACGGTGTATCGAGCGGCGCCCCATGCGCCATGAGGGAGCCGACCTCGTCGCGGATGCGCTCGAGGTGCCGGATGCTCGTCTCGAGTTCCGAGTGGAGCTCACGCAGCAGCTCGCGCTGGTCACCACCCGCGACCGCATCCGGGACCTTCGAGAGCGGCACGCCGAGCTCGCTCAGCCTCCGCACCTGCAGCACCCGAACAAGGTGCTGCACGCCGTAGCTCTTGTAGCCGTTCGCCCGCCGCTCCGGCTCAGCGAGCAGGCCGAGCGCGTGGTAGTGGCGCACGGTGTTGACCGTGGTGCCCGCCAGCTCGGCGAGCTGGCTCGTGCTCCAGACCATGCGTTCCCTCCCCGTCATTGATCTGCTCGCGCCCTCGTCGATCCGCCGAGTATCGCAGTGGCCGCCGACAAAGCGCGGCGAGCGAGGCAGACAGGTGACGTCACGAGCTCTTCCGCAGGGTTCGGTAGCTGAGCTTCCGGAGCGCGACTTCCGCCGGGCCGCGCACGCCGCGTCGGTCGAGCAGGTAGGCGGCCGCCACCGTCAGCATCCACGCCCCGATCGCGACGAGCATTGCCGACCAGCTCGACAGGTGCGCGCCGAGCGCGAGGCCCCAGGCGGAGAGGAGCGGCACGAAGATGATGGACTGGGAGAGGTAACCGCTCAGCGAGCGGCGCCCGAGCGCGAGGAGTGCGCGACCGGGCAGGCGCAACCGGGCCCCACGTGACTGGACTCCGTGCGCGATGAGACCGAACGCGGCCGCGTATCCGACGCCAGCGAAGATGCCGGTGAAGAAGTGCACCGAACCGAACGCCGCCGGGTTCGGGACCTCGAGCATGCCGAAGTGCGCAAGCACCTGGATGACCCCGGCTGACCAGCCGACCGCGATCCCGCCGAAGGCCGCGATGCGAAGCAGCGGAAGGTGCTTGCCCGGCTCCTCGAGGACGCGGTGCCGGGCCGCCAGCAGCCCGAAGAGGAACGCGGTCGGGAGGGCGAGCGAGGCGACGCCGCTCAGCAGGCCGGGGAACCAGGCGGCCACGCGCAACAGCATCGCCGTGAGGAAGTCGCGCTCGGCGATGATCGGCTGCTGCAGGTTCGGCACCGCGGGACCTGGCGGCAGCATCTGCAACGCGAAGAACGATCCGACGCTGAAGACGAGGCCGACCGCGAGGAAGACGCCGATCCAGACCTTCAAGGTCGTGTCGCTGCGGTTGAAGAAGAGCGGAACCATGAGGAGGCCGATGAGCCCATACGTGCCCAGGATGTCGCCCTGCCACAGCAGCACGGCGTGCACGAGGCCGAACGCGAGCAGCCACCAGTGCCGCGTCCGCAGCAGCCGACGCGCGTCCTTCGCGGGCAGCCCCTTCGAGACCTGCCGCGAGTACAGCTGCCAGATGCCGTAGGCGAAGAGGAAGCCGAACATCGTGTGCGTCCTCGTGTCGACGACGATGATCGTGAATGCCTGCGCGATGCGGTCGGCGACGTCGCCGTCGGCGGGATGCATGAGCGTCACGCCGATCTCGGACGTGAAGAGGAACCAGGGCGTGTGCGCGAGCGCGATGAGCAGCAGCATCATGCCGCGGGCGAGATCGGGTGCGATCGCGCGCTCCGAGATGGGTGTCGGCGCAGGCGCGACGGGTGCCTGGGCGGCAGGCGCTGAGCCAGAGGATGCGGTGGTGGTCACGGTGGATGCTCCTTCGTGGGGTTGCATGCCTCCATCGCACACCGTGTGGTCACCACAGGGTCAAGCCCGCACGCGGGAGCGAGCTGCGCGCGCATCCACCGCCGACGCCGCAGACGGGTAATGCCGCGTCAGGTTCCTGCGCGGGGCGTCACCGAACGACCGCCCCAGCGGCTCTGTTACGCGGTTCCTGGACGCCGCCTGAGCTTCCTGCCACGCTCTCGCCAACCCGCCACCCTCGGCGAACTCCCCCGCACCTTCCGAGCACGACAGGACCGTCATGACCAGACGCCGCTCCATCTTCTCCGCCGCCGTCATCGGCGCGGCCCTCACCTCCCTCCTCCTCAGCGGATGCGCGACCGGGCAGAGCACCGCGAGCGCGGGTTCAGACACCCCCGTCGAGGGCGGCAACCTCGTCCACGCCGTCACCGCGATCGCCGACGGCTGGCAGCAGCAGCAGTCGAACAACTGGTACAAGAGCCAGGTGTGGACGCAGCTCGTCGAGACGCTCGTCTACGTCGACAACACCGGCGAGGTGCACCCGTGGCTCGCCGAGTCGTGGGAGGAGAGCGAAGACGGGCTGCAGTACACGCTCAAGCTCCGCGAAGGCGTCACCTTCTCCGACGGCACCCCGCTCGACGCGGCCGTCGTCGCGAAGAACCTCGAGGTGCTTGGCCTCGGCGACGAGAGCAAGGGCATCACGCGCTCGCCCATCGTTCCAGGCGAGTTCGCGAGCGCAGAGGCCGTCGACGACTCGACCGTGCTCGTCACTCTCAGCGCACCCAACCGCGGGTTCATCCCCAGCCTCGGCTTCTTCGCGGCCGGCATCCTCGGCGAGAGCACCATCGACCTGCCGCTCGACGAGCAGGCGGACCTCGCGAACGTTGTCGGTACCGGAGCGTTCGTCTTCGAGTCGCAGGTACCCGAGCGCGAGATCGTGCTCACGAAGCGCGCCGACTACAACTGGGCCAGCGAGGCGTTCGACCACGAGGGCCCCGCCTACCTCGACTCCATCACCTTCAACGTGCTCGAGGAGGACTCCGCACGCCAGGGCGCCCTCGAGTCCGGCCAGGTCGACTCCGTGCACTTCGTGCAGCCCAGCGAGGAGCAGCGCCTCATCGACGACGGCTTCAACGTCATCTACGGCGAGTACCTCGGCACGCCCATCAACTTCGTCCTGCGCCCCAACGCCGACATCACCAACGACGTCAACGTGCGGCAGGCGATCCAGCACGGCGTGAACCGCCAGGAGATCGTCGACACCGTCTTCAACTCCAATTGGAAGCCCGCCACCTCCTCCGTGCAGGCAGCGACCCCGGGCTGGGTCGACCTCAGCGAGAACCTCGCCTTCGACCAGGACCTCTCGAACTCGCTCCTCGACGAGTCCGGCTGGACTGAGAAGGACGGCGACGGCTACCGGGTGAAGGACGGCACGCGCCTCACGATCCCCGCCTACACGTCGCCGTTCGTGAACGGCTCCGGCCAGATCCTCGAGCTCGCCGCCCAGCAGCTCAAGGCGATCGGCATCCAGCTCGAGATCCGCCAGACGGACGCGAGCACGTACAGCGACGTCTTCGCAGCAGGCGGCACCCCGATCTTCCCCGTCGCCAACTCGTTCCTGGACGCGACGACGCTGCGCCAGTACTGGGGGCAGGACTACACCAACCAGTTCCAGCTGACGGGCGGCGAGCTCGAGGAGCAGCTGCTTGGCGTCTCCCAGACCGCAAACGGCACCGACGAACGCGCGACGAACCTCGCGAAGCTGCAGGAGAGCGTCCTCGAGGAGGCCTACACGGTGCCGATCGTGGACAACTACCAGGTGTTCGTCACGAGCCCCGAGGTGCACGGCATCGAGACCAACGCCGTCGGCCGCCCGTACTTCTACGACACCTGGCTCGGCCAGTAGTCGCCGGCGGCGCGCCTGCACGCAGGCACCGCACCGCACTGGCCAACTTCCGTGATGATTCAGCCCGAATGACGTCCATCCGGGCGGGCAGCCCCGAACCATCACGGAAGTTGGCCGGACCGGGCCGGACCGGGCCGGAGCGGGCCGGAGCGGGCCGGAGCGGGCTCCGACATCCACGCGCACCCCACCGTCCGCGCGTTCCCCTGCGCGCCGCCTCCCGCGCATAGACTCCGCGCATGGCACTCCCAGGCCGCGCCGACGACGGCGCCACCTCACCCAGCGACGCGACCCCGAGCGGGCGGGTCGAGACCGTCGACGGCGGGGCGGCGGTGACGCCGAAGGAACTCAAGAAGCGCGCCACCGCCTGGGCGCTGTGGGACGTCGGCAACTCCGCCTTCCAGGCCGTCGTCGTCACGTTCGTCTTCGCCACCTACCTCGCGAGCGACCTCTTCATCGACCCGCAGGTCGCGGCGCTCGGGGACGCGAACCCGCTCGACCCGCAGTACCTGGCGGCTCAGGCCGCATCCACGAACGTCATCGCGAACCTGAGCACCGTCGCTGGACTGCTCGTCGCGCTCATCGCGCCGGTCCTCGGCCAGCGCTCGGACGGCTCAGGCAAGCGCAAGCTGTGGCTCGGCATCTTCACGGGCATCACGGTGCTCATCATGCTCGCCATGTTCTTCATCCAGCCGGGCGAGGAGTACCTCTTCTGGGGCGCACTGCTGCTCGCGGTCGGCACGATCTTCGCCGAGCTGAGCGGCGTCAACTACAACGCCATGCTCTCGCAGGTCTCGACGCCCAAGAACGTGGGCCGCATCTCTGGCATCGGCTGGGGCCTCGGCTACCTGGGCAGCATCGTGCTGCTCGTTCTGCTGCTCGTGCTGTTCATCCAGTCGTTCGGCGTGGAGGGCCGGAACGGAGTGCTCGGGGTGCCGAGCGGGGTGGATGGGGGTGCGCTCGACATCCGCTTCGCCATCGTGCTCGCGGCCGTCTGGTACGTCGTCTTCGCGCTCCCCGTCATGTTCAAGGTGCCGGAGATCGCGAAGGACGAGAACCGCCCGAAGGTGGGCTTCTTCGCCTCCTACGGCGTTCTCTTCCGCGTGATCGGGAAGCTCGCGAAGAGCGACCCGAAGCTGCTCCTGTTCCTCGCCGCGAGCGCCGTCTTCCGCGACGGCCTGCAGGCGATCTTCGCGTTCGGGGCGATCCTCGCGGCGCAGGTGTACGGCTTCGCGCCGAGCGAGGTCATCTACTTCGCGGTCGCCGCGAACCTCGTCGCCGGCCTCGGCACGCTCGCTGCCGGCTGGTTCGACGACCGCTTCGGCCCGAAGCTCGTCATCATGGCGTCGCTCGTGTCGCTCACCGCGTTCTCCGTGGTGCTCCTCTTCCTGCCGTCCGAGCAGACCGTGTTCTGGATCTTCGGCCTCGCCCTGTGCCTCTTCGTGGGTCCCGCGCAGGCGGCGAGTCGCTCCTACCTGTCGCGCGCGACGCCTCCCGGGCGCGAGGGCGAGCTGTTCGGCCTCTACGCCACCACGAACCGCGTCGCGAGCTTCATCACGCCCGCCCTGTTCAGCCTCTTCGTGTTCCTCTCCGGCAACCCGAAGATGGGCATCATCGGCATCGGCATCGTGCTCGCCGTCGGCTTCCTCATGATGCTGCCCGTGCCGAGCAAGGTGAAGCAGGCGAGCGCGTAGCGCGGACTCCGCGGCGCTCCCGCGGCACTCCGGCGGCGTCTCAAGGAACGCCGAATCGGACACTCGATGAACGACACGTGAACGTGCAGGACTTGCACCCATTGCAAGTTCTTTTGCACTTAGCGTTCCTCGCGTGCTCATCATCAGCCTCGCCAAGCAGCAGGGTCACCTGCTCACGCCGACCGACCGTCGGCTCGTCTCGGCCCTGCAATCGCAGCCGCTCGAGGCGACCTTCTGGAGCGCGGCCGAGCTGACCGGCCCGCTTCAGTTGCACCAGTCCGCGGCGACCCGGCTCGCGCAGCGCCTCGGCTTCGAGGGCTACCCGCAGCTTCGGGATGCGCTGCGCGCCGATTACCACGGCGGCGACGGCCCCTCGCAGCGCATCAGGGGTCGCCTCGAGCGTCATCAGGCGAGCGATGTGCTCGGTGGTTTCGTCGACGACGAGCTCGCGGCGCTGTCCGACCTCCCCCGCCACGTGCAGCAGGGCGAGCTGGATGCGCTCGCCGAGCAGGTGCTGCGCGCCGGCGAGGTGCACCTCTTCGCGCAGGGCAACGCGACCGTGCTCGTCGACCTCATGAGCCGCCGCCTGCAGCGCTTCGGGATGCGCACCGTGCAGCTCACGGGGTCGCGCCGCGACATCGCCGAGCGGATCGCGCGGCTCTCGGCGGGCGACCTCCTCCTGGCCTTCGCCTTCCGCCGGGCGCCCGCCGTGCTCGGGCCGCTGCTCGACGTGGCGGCCGAGGCGGGCGCGCACAGCGCCCTCATCACCGACACCGTCGTGTGGCCCGCCCCGCGCCCGTCGACCATCATCGCCGCGCCCCGCGGCGGCAGCGACGACTACCTCTCCCTGACCGTGCCGATGGCGATCAGCAACGCACTCATCCTCACCATCGCCCGCCGTGCCGAGCCCTCCCTGCGCTCCCTCGACCGCCTCGGCACGCTCCTCGACCGACTCGACTCCTGACCAGCACCACGACCAGCTTCACCCCAGCACCCGGATGCGCCTCGACGCATCCACCCCTCTCCGCTCTGCGCTCCACAGACAACGAAGGAACACCCATGCGCTTCCCCGCCCGCCCTCTCGTGACGTCCGCCGCGGCGCTCACCGCCCTCGCGCTCCTCGCCGGATGCTCCACCAGCCCGACCACCGGCGACGACGACGCATCCGCAGTCGACTGGGACTCCCTCAGCCACGACGAGCTCGTCGCGATGGCCGAAGAGGAAGGCACGGTCTCCGTGTACGCGTTCACGAGCCGCGTCGCGAGCATCGAGGAGAGCTTCGAGGCCGCTTACCCCGGCATCGACGTCGTCTCGAGCGACCTCTCCTCGACCGAGCTCATCCAGCGACTCGCGAGCGAGCACACCGCGGGCAGCACGACCGCGGATGTCGCCTACGTGAGCGACGCCCCGGTCGTCGTCACCGAGCTGCTCGCCGACGGGGTGCTGACGCCCTACGTGCCGCCGCGCGTCGCCGAGTCGCTACCCGCCGAGTTCCAAGCGCCCCTCGTCGCGAACCGCCTCTCGACGAAGGTGCTCATGTACAACGAGGAGGCGCATCCGAATGGCGCCCCGGTCGACAACCTGTGGGAGCTGACCGAGCCGGCCTGGGCGGGCAAGGTCGTCATGGTCGACCCGAACGTGCGCGGCGACTACCTGGACCTCGTGACGGAGATGTCGCTGCGCGCCGACGAGATGGCGGCCGCGTACGAGGAGCACTTCGGCACGCCGGTGGTGCTCGACGAGGGAGTGGACGACGCGGGCCTGCAGTTCATCTCCGAGCTCTACGCGAACGACGTCGTGCTCGTCGATGACACCGACACGGTCAACGCCGCGATCGGCGCCACTGGCCAGGCGAACCCTCCCGTCGGCTTCACCTCGTACTCGGACCGCCGCGACAACGAGGACGAGGGATGGGCGCTGCAGGTGGCCGCGAACGTCGCCCCGTCGCCCGGCATCGCGTTCCCCGCGATGCTCGGCGTCACCGCGAACGCCCAGAACCCGGCAGCCGCGCGACTCCTCATCGACTACATGATGGGCGACGACACCGAGACGGGCGGAGAGGGCTTCGAGCCGTTCTACGTCGCAGGCGACTACCCCACGCGCAGCGACGTGGTCGCGCCAGCCGACGCCGTCTCGCTCGAGGAACTCGGCGCGTGGCGCATCGAGCCGGAGTCGTCCGCCGAGCGCCGCGACGAGATCGCCGACTTCCTCCTCAGCATCCAGTGACGCTCCTCACCAGGTCCATCGGTCGCGGCCCCACCCCCGCGCGGGGCCGCGGCTGGCGGACGGTCGCATCGCGAGGCCGCATCGGCGTGCTCGCGGCGGTCGTCATCGCCATCCTCGTCGTCCTCGTGGCGCTCCCCCTCGGCGGCCTCGTCGCCGCGACCGTCGGCGAGCGGGGTGCGGGCGCGTGGGGCGACGTGTTCGTCGGGCGCATCGCGGGCAACCTCTTCTGGCAGCCGCTCGGGAACTCGCTGCTCGTCGGCCTCGGAACGGGACTCCTCTCGACCGTGATCGGCGCCTTCCTCGCCTGGGTCGTCGTCATGAGCGACGTGCCCGGCCGGAAGATCATCGGCGCGCTCGCCGCCGTGCCCTTCGCCCTGCCGAGCTTCGCCATCGCGCTCGCCTGGGAGACGGTCTTCCGCAACGACCGCATCGGCGGCTCCCCCGGCCTGCTCCAGTCGTTCGGCATCGCGGTTCCGGATGCGCTGGCCTGGGGAGTCGTGCCGATCACGCTCACGCTCGTCGCGCACTACTTCTCGCTGTCGTTCCTCGTCGTCGCCGCGGCCCTCGCGAACGTCGGCGGGGACCTGCTCGCGGCCGCCGAGCTGACCGGAGCCTCCAGGCTGCGCATCGCCCTGCGCGTGACGCTGCCCTCGGTCGCCCCCGCGCTCCTCTCCGGGTTCCTGTTGGCCTTCGCCGAAGGGGTCAGCAACTTCGCCGTGCCCGCCCTACTCGGCCTGCCCGTCCGCTTCCAGACCCTGAGCACCCGCCTCTACGGGTCCATCTCGACGGGCGACGTCGAACGCGGCTACGTGCTCTCGATCCTCCTCGTCGTCATCGCGGCGGCCGTGCTCTTCCTCGGCACGAAGGCCACGGGGCGCGGCTCGTTCGCGACACTCACCGGAAAGGCGACGCGGGCCCGCGCCGTCAGGACCGGTGCCTGGCGCATCCCGCTGCTCGTCGCAGCATCCACGCTGGTGCTGGTCACGGCGATCGTTCCAGGCATCGTGCTCGCCGTGAGCACCGTGCTGCGGCGCACTGGGCGCGTCGACGGCGGCTTCACGCTGCACTTCTGGACCGGCGGGTCCGACCCCGGCATCGCGCAGGGCGTGCGGGGCATCCTCACCGACCCGACCGTCATCACCGCGCTCGGCGGCACCCTCGCACTCGGGGCCTCCGTCGCGGTCGGGGCGATCATCCTCGGCGTGCTCGGCGCCTACGTGCTGCGTCGCCTCCCGCGAGCGCGCGTCACGTCCGGGACGATCTCGTTCCTGTCGTACGTGCCCTTCCTCATCCCAGGCGTCGCGTTCGGGGCCGCGTTCATCGCGCAGTTCGGAACGCCGATCGGCCCGCTCCCCTCGCTCTACGGCACCTTCTGGATCCTGGTCCTCGCGGGCGTCGCGGCGAGCATCCCGTTCGCGTTCCAGACCTCACGGGCCGCGCTCGGCCAGGTCTCGAACGAGCTCGAGGAGGCAGCGACCGTCGCCGGGGCCCGTGGACCGCGACGGCTGGCGCGCATCCTGCTGCCACTCTCGGCCAGGGGCGTGGTGGGCGGAGGCGTGCTCGTCTTCGTGACCATGGTGCGCGACCTGTCGCTTGTCGTGCTGCTCGTCACGCCAGCCACCCCGCTGCTCTCGACCATGACCTTCCGGTACGCCTCCGAGGGGTTCACCCAGCACGCCAACGCCATCACCCTCATCATCGCCGCCATCTCGGTGGCCGCCACCCTTCTCGCCCGCAGACTGCAGGGCGACCGAAACGCCGGGAGCACCACGTGACCGCCATCACCCTCGACCGCCTCGCGAAGGCATTCGGCCGCCAGAGCGCGGTGCGCGACATCGACCTCGAGATCCCGGACGGCGCCTTCGTCGTGCTGCTCGGGCCGTCCGGATGCGGGAAGACCACGACGCTGCGCATGCTCGCGGGGCTTGAGGAGCCATCGTCGGGGCGCATCCGCTTCGGCGACCGGGTCGTCGCCGACGGCGACACGGGCGCGTCCGTTCCGGCGAGCAAGCGCGGGCTCGGCATGGTGTTCCAGAGCTACGCGCTGTGGCCGCACATGCGCGTGCGCGACAACATCGGCTGGCCGCTCAAGGTCGCCGGCTGGGGCTCCGCCGAGCGTGACGCTCGCGTCGCCGAGGTACTCGGCATGCTCGAGCTCGACGGCCTCGCCGATCGCTTCCCGGCCGAGCTCTCCGGCGGCCAGCAGCAGCGCGTCGCCATCGCCCGCACCGTCGCGCCGAAGCCCGGCGTGCTCCTCTTCGACGAGCCCCTCTCCAATCTGGACGCGCGCCTGCGGCTCGACACGCGGGCCGAGCTCGTGAAGGTGCACCGGCTGAGCGGTGCGACGAGCGTGTACGTCACGCACGACCAGGTGGAGGCGCTCGCCATGGCGACCCACATCGCGGTGATGCGTGATGGGGCGATCGAGCAGTTCGGCACGCCGCAGGAGCTGCTCGATCGGCCCGCGACCGCGTTCGTCGCCTCCTTCCTGGGGAGCCCCGCCAAGGTCATGCTCCGCGGGGAGGTCGGCCGGGGGCGCCTCTTCCGAGGCGTGGCACCGCTCGCCGAGGTGCCCGGCGTCCCGGACGGGACGACGCTCCACGCCATGTACGCGCCGGAGTCGATCTCGGTCGGGGCCGGCGGGCTCCTCGAGTTCGAGGTGCTCGAGTCGACCCCGGTCGCGGGACGATGGATCACGACGGGCCTCGCTGGCTCCGACCGCCTCTCGATCGTCACCGACCGGGCCCACCAGCCTGGCGAGGCGACGCGCCTGCAGCCGCCGGAGCATCCGGACGCGATCTTCTCGGCGGAGGGCTCGCGGCTCGCGACCGCCGGGGACGCGGCGGGGACCGAGCTCGCAGGGGCGACCCGATGACCGCGCTGCTGCTGGTTCGCCACGGCGCGACCTCGTGGACCGCCGAGCGCCGCCTGCAGGGGCGCACCGACATCGACCTCACCGCCAAGGGCCGAGCGGATGCGGCGGCACTGCGGGACGCCGTCTCGGTGTGGGCCCCCTCCAGCGTGGTCGCCTCGCCGCTGCTCCGTGCTCGCTCCACAGCGTCGGCCCTCAGCGACCTCGAGCCGTCGATCGACGAGCGCTGGGCGGAAGCGACGCTCGGCGAATGGGAGGGGCGCGTGCCAGCGGAGATCGGGCCGGACTACGCCGAGTGGCGTGCGGGGCGGCTCGTGCCGCCTGGCGGCGAGTCGGCGCCGGCGCTTCGAGCCCGCATCGAGGGAGCAGTCGCCGATGCGGCTCGCCGGCCCGGACCGGTGCTGGTCGTCACCCACGGTGGCACGATCCGCGCGGTCCTCGCGCGCTACATCGGACTGACCGCGGACGTCATCGAGCCCGTCGCCGCGCCGAGCCTCACGGCGATCGACGTGCAGCTCGACGGCTCGGCTCGGCTCGTCGCCTTCAACGTGGCGCGGTAGCGAGCCGCGCCCCGAGTATTACCCCCGGGGCGCGGCTCACTGGCGAAATGTCGGTGGTCAGCACGAGACTTGACGCCATGACGAACAGCTCGGCAGGCAAGCTCCCCACGACGCTCCTCGGCGACGGCCTCGTGACGACCGTGCAGGGCTACGGCGCGATGAGCCTCAGCGATGCCTACGGGCCCATCGACGACGCGCAGGCACTGCGCACGCTGCAGCACTCGGTCGATGCGGGCATCACGTTCCTCGACACCGCCAACATCTACGGCGACGGCCGCAGCGAGCGCACCATCGCGAAGATCTTCCCGGCACAGCGGGAGCGCATCCAGCTCGCCACGAAGTTCGGCATCACGAAGGGCGACGGCGTCGGCAAGCGAGGCGTGCGCGGCGACCGCGAGCACGTCCGCGAGCAGGTCGAGCTCTCCCTCAAGCGCCTCGGCACCGATCACATCGACCTCTACTACCAGCACCGCGTCGACCCGAACGTGCCGATCGAGGACACGGTCGGGTTCGTCTCCGAGCTCGTCGCCGAAGGCAAGGTACGCCACATCGGGCTGAGCGAGCCGACGGGCGCCGAGATCATCCGCGCGGCCGCCATCCACCCGATCTCCGCGGTGCAGAGCGAGTACAGCATCTTCAGCCGCGACCTGGAGGCGCACGTCATCCCCGCCATCCGCGAGGTCGGAGCAGGGTTCGTGCCCTACTCGCCCGTCAGCCGCGGCCTGCTCACCGACTCCTGGGCGGAGCTCGACGCCGTCTCCCCCAATGTGCGCGCCAACTTCCCCCGCTTCTTCCCCGAGAACCTGCCCGTGAACCGCGCGCTCGCCGGCGAGGTCGCCGCCGTCGCCCAGCAGCTCAGCGAAGTGCACGACCGCCACGTCTCGGTCGCCGAGGTCGCCCTCGCCTGGGTGTACGCGAAGTCGGCGGAGTTCGGCGTGCGCGTGTCCCCCATCCCGGGAACCCGCAGCCCGCAGCGCGTCGACGAGAACCTGCGTGCCATCGGCCTCGAGCTGAACGGCGAGCAGCTGCAGCAGCTGGACGCGCTCGCCGACCAGGTCATCGGCCACCGCTCCGCCGACCCAGCCTGGACCTCCCAGGGCCGCGAAGAGGCCCAGCTCACGCGCTCCTGACCAGGCGGATCCCCAGCTTTCCGAGTTGCGGGCAAACGAAGGCCAACTAGAATCTCTCCTCATGGAAGACCCTCCCAGTCATAGTCCCAAGCCTCTCGACGTTCCGGCCGACCCCTCGGCCGCCACAGTCTGGAGGCACCACGCATGAACGAATGGGTGATGCTCGGCATCGGCCTCGTTCTCACAGTAGGAACCGGGTTGTTCGTCGCGAGTGAATTCGCGCTCGTCAACCTCGACCGAAACGAACTCGAAAAACGGCAAAGCCGCGGAGAGAAGCGACTCGGGCCCACCATCAAGGCCCTGAAGATCACGTCGACGCACCTCTCCAGCGCGCAGCTCGGGATCACGCTCACGACCCTGCTCACGGGATACACGTTCGAGCCGGCCGTCAGCTCCCTCCTCGAGGAACCCCTCACCGGCGTCGGCGTTCCCGCGGGCCTCGTGCCCGTCGCGGGGGCCATCGTCGGCATCATCCTCGCGACGCTGTTCTCGATGATCATCGGCGAGCTCGTCCCGAAGAACTTCGCACTCGCCCTCCCCCGGGCGACCGCGAAGGTCGTCATCCCGTTCCAGGCGCTCTTCACGACGGTGTTCAAGCCCGTGATCCTGCTCCTGAACAACACCGCGAACGCCATCATCCGCTCCATGGGCATCGAGCCCAAGGAGGAGCTCTCCGGTGCCAGAAGCGCCGACGAGCTGTCCTACCTGATCCGCCACTCCGCGCTCTCCGGCCTGCTCGAGGAAGACGACGCGGCCCTGCTGCGGCGCACCCTCAAGTTCGCCGAGCACGACGCGTCCGACGTCATGACGCCCCGCGTGCGCATGGCGAGCGTGGAAGTCGACGACACGGCGCAGGCGATCATCACCCTCGCCATCGAGACCGGCTACTCCCGGTTCCCGGTCGTCGACGGCACCCCGGACAACATCACGGGATTCGTGCACGCCAAGCAGGCGTTCGCGGTCGCCGTGGAACGTCAGACCGAGGTCACCGCGGGCGAGCTGCAGACCGAAGCGCTCCGCGTGCCGGAGTCGATGGGCGCATCAGCCCTGCTGACCCTCCTGCGCGCCGAACGCCACCAGGTCGCCGTCGTCGTGGATGAGCATGGCGGCACCGCGGGCATCGTCACGCTCGAAGACCTCGTCGAGGAGATCGTCGGGGAGCTCGAGGACGAACACGACCGACACCAGACCGGGTTCATCCGGCGCGGCCGCTCCGTCACGTTCGACGCCTCCTGGCGCCCAGACGAGGTCCTCGACCGCCTCGCCATCGAGGTGCCGGAGGACGGCGACTACGACACCGTCGGCGGATTCATCACCGACACCCTCGAGCGTCTCCCCGAGCTGGGCGACGAGGTCGCCATCGAGGCGGGCATGCTGCGCGTCGAGCGCATCGACGGCACCCGCATCGTGCGGGTGCGGTACCTGCCCAACGAACCGGACGGCGACCAGAGCCTCATGACGAACCAGGAGCTTGCGCTCGACAGAGCTCACGACCGAGTCAAGGAGGTGATGACCAATGAGTGAGTACCTGCCAGGAATCCTGTGGCTGTTCGTCCTCCTCATCGGCAACGCCTTCTTCGTCGGCGCCGAGTTCGCCGTCATCTCGGCGAAGCGATCCCAGATCGAGCCCCTCGCCGAGCGGGGCAGCCGCGCCGCGAAGACCACCCTGTGGGCGATGGAGCACGCGACGCTCATGCTGGCGACGAGCCAGCTCGGCATCACCGTCTGCTCGCTGCTCATCTTGAACGTCTCCGAGCCGGCCATCCACCACCTGCTCGAGATCCCGCTCGGGCTCACCGCGCTGTCGGCCGAGGCCATCAGCGTCATCGCGTTCGCGGTCGCCCTCGTGCTGGTCACGTTCCTGCACGTCGTGTTCGGCGAGATGATCCCCAAGAACCTCGCGTTCTCGGTGCCTGACCGCGCGTCCCTCCTGCTCGCCCCGCCCCTCGTCGTGGTCTCCAAGATCTTCAACCCGATCATCTGGAGCCTCAACACGATCGCCAACGGCGTGCTGCGCCTCTTCAAGGTCGAGCCGAAGGACGAGGCGACGAGCACGTACACGCTCGAGGAGGTGGCCGGGATCGTCGAGCAGTCGACCCGAGAGGGAACGCTGAGCGACACGTCCGGCACGCTCGCTGGCGCGTTCGAGTTCACCGAGAAGAAGGTCAGCGACGTGGATGTGCCCATCGCCGAGATGGTGCTCCTGCCGGCAGGCGCGCGCCCCATCGACGTGCAGAAGGCGGTCGCCGAGCACGGCTTCTCCCGCTACGTCGTCACCGACGAGCGAGGTGAGCCGACGAGCTACATCCACATGAAGGACGTCATGGACCTCATGGGTGCTGACGCCTTCACGTCGCCCATCCCGCAGAAGCGGCTTCGGAGCCTCGTCTCCGTGTCGCGCGACGCGGAACTCGAAGACGCCATGGCGGTGCTCCGCGACCGCGGCGCGCACGTCGCCAAGGCCCTCGACTCCGATGGCAGGGTGACGGGTCTCCTGTTCCTGGAGGACGTCCTCGAGGTGCTCGTCGGCGAGGTGAACGCGACCACCGCGGCCGCGTAGCCCACCGCTTCGATCTCGCAGAAGGGGATGCTCCCGCTCGGAAACGGGCGGGAGCATCCCTTTTCCGCATCTGCTGCCGCTGCCGCTGCCGCTGCTGCCTCTCGCCGCGTTGCTCGCGTTTCTTTGACAGGATGCGTTCGATGACGCCAGGCTGGAACGGTGCAGACGACAACGCCGACAACACCGTCCACCCGCGACAAACTCGCCGTCGGGGTCTTCCTGGCGCTGGCGTTCGGCCTCTCCTGGCTGGTCGCGCTCCCCCTCTGGCTCGGCGATGGGCTCGCCAACCCCTGGTTCCCCGTCATCTCGATCGCCATGATGCTGACCCCGGCAATAGCCGCCCTCGTCACGGTGTTCGCCGTCGAGCGCCCTGCACGGCCGTGGCGCACGCTCGGCATCGTGCCGCTGAAGCCGGTGCGCAGACTCATCGCGTACCTGGCGCTCGCCGTCGTCGTTCCGGTTGCCCTCATCTTCGCCGCCCTGCCCATCGGAGCCCTCTTCGGCGTCTACTCCATGGACCTCGTGAACTTCTCCGGCTTCCAGGCGATGCTCGACGAGCAGCTCGCCGCCGAGGGCGTCGGCAACCTCGAGCTCCCCATCCCGGTTGTCGTGCTCGTGCTGCTGCAGCTCGTGAGCATCCCCGTCGGCGCGTTCCTCAACCTCATCCCCGCCCTTGGCGAGGAGCTGGGGTGGCGCGGCTGGCTGCTCCCGAAGCTCCTGAGTCTCGGCACCGTCCCCGCGCTGCTCATCTCGGGCGTCATCTGGGGCCTCTGGCACGCACCGCTGATCCTCCTCGGCTACAACTACGTGGATGCGCCGGGCTGGCTCGGGCTGACCATGATGGCGGGGATGTGCATCCTCGTCGGGGCCGTGTTCGCGTGGCTCCGCATCCGCTCGGAATCGGTGTGGCCGGCGGCCCTCGCGCACGGAGCCTTCAACGCCGCAGCGGGCTCGTACCTGCTTTTCGCCGCGGCTGGCGAGCGGGTCGACACGACGCAGGCCACGATCCTCGGCTGGACCGGATGGATCGTGCCGCTCATCTTCGTGGCCGTGCTCCTCGCGACGAAGCAGTTCGCGCCACCCAAGCCCGCGCCGGCTCTGCCCGGCCAGCAGTCGGAGACGAGGAGTCAGCAAGAAGCAGCCTCGTGACCTCCTGAACCTGCATCCGGCTCACTCCTGAGCGGCGGGAAGGGGGAAGGGCAAGGGGAAGGGCCGCAAAGGGAAAGCAGGGGCAGGAACAGAGGGCAAGGGCGCAGGGAGAGGGCGCAGACTTGGCGGATGCAGACTTCACCGCCAGCAGACCACCGACCGGCCCGCTCCAGCGCGCCACAGGACGCGCGCACGGTGCACGCGGGGCGCACGCCGCGGACCTCGGTGCCGCGTACGATCGCCCGCGTGGTGCTCGGCGGATTCCTGCTGTTCGCGGGAACCGCGCACCTGTCGTTCGCACGCGCCGAGTTCCAGGCACAGGTGCCGACGTGGCTGCCGCTCGACGCGGACTTCGTCGTGCTCGCCTCCGGCGTCGTCGAGGTGCTGCTGGGGCTGGCGCTCATCGCGGCGGGCCGCTGGCGGGTCGCCGTCGGCTTCGTCGTCGCCGCATTCTTCCTGGCGGTCTTCCCCGGCAACATCTCCCAGTACGTCACGGGGACGGATGCGTTCGGCCTGGATACGGACGCGGCCCGACTCCTCCGCCTGCCGTTCCAGGTGCTACTCATCGCTCTGGCGCTCTGGTCGACCGCCGCGTGGCGCGACCGACGCGAGCTGCTCACCCCGTTCCGGCGCGACGACGCCCAGGGCCAGCGCTGAACCACGCCGTCGTGGGCGGCCGAGCGGGCCGATGCTCTAGATTCCATGTATGACTGATTCCGGCAGCGCAGCCCCGCCCGCCACCGGGAACTCGGGCGTCGCCCCGCTGCTGGTGCTCGGCAAGATCACGGACATCCTCGACAGCTTCACGCTCGAGTCGCCTTCGCTGTCGCTCGCGGAGATCCGCACGAAGACCGGCCTCCCCACCTCCACGACGCAGCGTCTCGTGACGAACCTCGTCGCGCAGGGCTTCCTCGACCGCGACGACGACCGTTTCCGGATCGGGCTGAAGATGGCGTACTGGTCTGCGCCAGCCGTCCGCGGCATCAAGGCGATCGACCTCCTCGCGCCGCTCCTGCGCGAGCTGCGTCAGGCGACCGGCGAGAGCGCAACCCTCTTCCGGGCGGACGACGACTACCGCGTCTGCATCGCAGTCGACGAGACGCGGCATGAGCTGAAGCAGGATGTCCACGTCGGCAAGGTCGCGCCGCTCACGGTCGGTTCCGCGGGCCGGGTCCTGCTCGCCTGGAACGCGGACCTCCGCGAGAGCATCCTCGCCCGACCGATCCCGGACCTCGCGGCGAGCACCATCACCGACCCGGTCGAGCTGCGAGCCGTGCTCGAGCAGACCAGGAACGACGGGTTCGCGATCACCCGCAACGAGCGCATCGACGGCCTCGTCGGGGTGGCGGCCCCGGTATTCGAGCCGAGCGGACGGGTGCGGATGGCGCTGGGAGTGAGCGGGCCGGCCGCCCGCATCCAGCCGCAGATGCTGGAGGACTGGGCCCCGATGCTCGTCGAGACGGCCGAACGCGCGACGCGCCTCATCGGCGGTCGCGCTCCCGCCGAGTAGCGGCGCGGCCTACGCCGGCACGACCCATTCGAACGCGGGGGCCTTGGAGCGAGCGCCCTGGCGGGCCTTCGATCGGTTCGGCTCTTCGAGGTCGACGAGCAGCGTCTCCGATTCGCGGACGATCTGGGCGAACGCCGCCGGAGTGAGCCACTCGGGGCGCATCGCGAAGAGCAGGTCCTCCGTGGCCGTGTTGCCGCTGGCCCCCGGAGCGAACGGGCATCCGCCGAGCCCGCCGAGCGCGCCGTCGACGACGCTCGCGCCCGCGAGGACCGCCGCGATCGAGTTCGTGACGCCCGCACCCCACGTGTCGTGGCCGTGGAACACGATCTCCCGCTTCGGCGTCTCGGCGACGACCCTGGAGATGAGCGAGGACACCTGTCCAGGGTGCGCTTGGCCCAGGGTGTCGCAGATGACGATGTCCTCAGCACCCTCGGCCCTTGGGTCGTTGGCGATCCGGATCACCCGGTCTGGGTCGACCTGCCCGTTGAAGGGGCACGTGAAGGAGGTCGCGAGGCACAGCTGGATGCGCCCGCCGGCCTGACGGGTCAGGGCGACGGCGTCCGGCATGGCCGCGAGGCTCGTATCGGTGGTGCGGCCGATGTTCGCCTGATTGTGGGCGTCGGAGACCGAGAGGCAGTACTGGAAGTTCTTCGCCCCCGCGGCCGCGGCCTTCTCGATGTGCCGCGGGGTCGCGACCCACACCCAGCTGTGCTCGAGCTCCTCGGGGGTGAGCGCCTCGATGACCTCGAGCGTGTTGGCCATGGGCGGGACGAGGTCGCCGCGCGCCATCGAGCCGATCTCGAGCTCTGGCACCCCGGCTGCCAAGAGCTCGCGGGCGAGCTCGACCTTGCGCTGGGTCGACAGCAGCTTGCCGGTGAGCTGCAGGCCGTCGCGCAGGGTGACGTCGCGCAGACGCGCGGAGGTGATCGGGTTCTGGCTCATCGTGCGTCCACCTTGCTGTTGTCGTCGGTCTGCGTCTGCCCGCCGCGGCCCGCGTAGGCCGCGAGCACCGCCTCGGTGTCCTGGCCGAGCCCCGGGGCGAGCGTGCGAATCGGCAGAGAGGTGCCGCCGAGGACCGGGACGATGCCCGGGAAGCCGACACCCTCGACGGTCGTGTCTCCGTCGGTCACGTCGAACTTCTGGATCATGTCGCGGGCCGCGTACTGCGGGCTCGCACTGATGTCCTCGGCAGTGTAGATCGGGCCAGAGGGCACGCCGGCGTCGTCGAGGATGTCGAGCACCTCCTCGGCGGGGAGCGTCGCCGTCCACGCGCCGATCGCGGCATCGAGCTCATCGCGCCGGTCCCAGCGGAGATTGTTGGTCGCGAGGCCCGGGTCGCGGGCGAGGTCGTCTCTCCCGATGATGCCCATGAAGCGCACGAAGATCGCGTCGGCGTTGCCCGCGATCACGACGCTCTTCGCATCCCCGCACACGTACGCGTTGGTGGGCGCGATGCCCTCCATGCGCCCGCCGACCCGCTCACGAACCACACCGTGCGCCTGGTAGTCGGGGATGAGCGACTCCATCATGGAGAACATGGCCTCGTTGAGGGCGACGTCGATGACCCGCTCCTCGAGCGGCGCGGGCCCGAGGCCGGCGCCACGGCGCTGCTCTCGCTGGAACATCGCCATCATGACGCCGTAGGCGGCGTAGACGCCCGCGATGGAGTCGCCGATCGAGACGCCGACGCGGACCGGGGCGCGGTCCGGGTCGCCGACGAGGTTCCTGAACCCGCCCATAGCTTCCGCGACGGCGGCGAACCCTGGCCTGCTCGAGAGCGGCCCTGTCTGCCCGAAGGCGGAGATACGGCCGATGACGATTCCCGGGTTGATCTCGTTGAGCACGTCCGGCCCGATACCCCACCGCTCGATGGTGCCCGGACGGAAGTTCTCGAGGACCACGTCGCAGTCGGCGGCAAGCGCGCGCACCGCATTCCGCCCCTCCTCGGTCCGGAGATCGAGGGTGATCGACTTCTTGTTGCGGTTGATGGTGTGGAACAGCATCGACGTCGTCGCACCGGGATGCAGGCGCCACGACCGCAGCTCGTCACCCGTTCCGGGCCGCTCGACCTTGATGACCTCGGCGCCGAAGTCGGCGAGCATCCGCCCTGCCGTCGGGGCTGCGATGAAGTTCCCGAGCTCGAGCACGCGGACTCCCGCGAGCGGGGCGATCTTGGCGTTGGTGTGCATGTCGGTCCTTTCCGGACGGGTGATCGGTCGGGGCGTGCGGGTCAGATGAAGATGCTGAGGACAAGGGTCACGAGCAACGCGACCACCGAGGCGACGGACACACCGACGGTGCATGTCTTGAGCGTGCCCCGTGTCGTCTGTCCGAGCAACGATTGCAGGAGCCAGAAGGTGTTGCTGGTGACGTGCACCGCGAAGAGCGAGCCGGCTCCCGCCGCGAGGGCGATGAGGATCGGGTCGAGGCCGATGACGGACGCGATGGGCGCGAGGATGCCTGCGGCGGTGATCGCCGAGATCGTCACCGACCCGACGGCGATGTGCAGCACGGCCGCGATGGCCCACACGATGAGGAGCGGCGCGAAGCTGTTTGCGCTGAACGCCTGCCCGAGGATGTCGCCGAGGCCGGTCGCGGCGACGGTCGCCGCAAGCGAGCCGCCCACACCGGTGAGGATGAGGATCTGACCGCTTTCGCGGAAGCCCGCGACAACCGACTTCTCGACCGACTTGCCGCCGACCGTGAGCCTGCCGATGATGCTCGTGCCGAGGACGGCGAGGAGCAGCGCGAAGACGGGGTCGGTCACGAGGACAAGCGCGTCGATCTCGACGCCGACGATCTGCAGGATCGCGCCCGTCGCGATGAGGCCGAGGCAGAGCAGGAGCGGCGCGAAGAGCAGGATGAGCTTCGGTTCGGAGGTCGTGGTGCGCTCGGCGACGGCGACGCCGCGGGGGACACCGCCGACCTTGCTGAGTCGGTCGCCGACTGGGATGCTCTCGGTCTTGAGAGGCGCGAGCTGAACTTCCGGCTCGTCGCTGGCGTCAGCGTGCTCTCCTTCGAGGGGCTGCGTCTCGTCCAGCTTCTGGTTCCAGAAGCCGACGCGGAACAGCAGCGTCATGATGAAGATCGAGATGACGATCGTCGGCACGATGACGATGAGGCCGAAGAGCAGCATCTGGCCGAGCGGGACGCCGAGGACGCCCGCCAGCGCGAGGGCTGCCACGCCCGGCACCATGAAGACGATGCCGCACTCGAGGCTGATGGCGAGGGCAGTCGCGATGCGCGGCGTGCCGTGCTTGCCGATGAGCGGCGCCATCTTGCGTGCGAGGGGTGCCGAGATGACGAGCAGCACGTCGAGGAAGATCGACTGGAGCACGGTGCCGATCGTGAGGCCCATCGCGTACGGCAGCCCTCTCGGCCCGAAGACGCGCAGCAGGTGCGACACGAGTCGCTGGATGGCGTTCATCTCGCTGAGCATGGAGCCGAGGAGCACGCCGAAGGTGATGAGCAGGCCGACCTCGGCCATGATCTCCCCGAAGCCGCCAGTGATCGTGCCGATGGTCTCGGTTGGCGGATGCCCCGTGGCGAGTCCCAGGTAGAGGGAGCCGATGACGAGGGCGACAGCGGGGTTCAGTCGGAAGCGCGTGATGAGCACGACGACGCCGAGGATGGCGATCGCCGTGTGGATGATCGTGATGATCTCTGACGTCATTGTCGTCCAATCGAGGTGGGGTCTCGCGCGGTCTCAGCCTTGCCGGGTAGGAACAGGAGTTGTTTGGCCTGTGACCGCGTCTGGCTTACATTATGTGCATGAACTCATTATGTAAGCAAGAGCCCATATCGTGACCCGCAGCAAGCGACTCCTCGTCTCGGTGCCCACCCCCTCCCTCGCGGCCTCGATCGCGCAGCTCGAGGTCGCCGCCAGCCTCGAGTGCATCACCTGGGATCTGACGACGCCGTCACCCGCCCCGCACATCGACCTCGTCGTGCTTCCCTACCAGCAGGAGCCGCGCCTCGCCGCGAGCCTCGGGCCCACGACGACGCGACTCGTCCAGGCCCAGACGATCGGGTACGAGGACGTGCTCGCCCACCTGCCCGCTGGCCACACGGTTGCCAACGCGCGCTCCGTGCACGAGACCTCGACGGCCGAGCTCGCACTCGGGCTCACGCTCGCGTCGCTCCGGCGCATCCCCGAGTACACGACGGCGGCGCAGCGGCACGCGTGGCACCAGCAACCCGGCGAGAGCCTCGCCGACCGCACGGTGGCCATCGTCGGATACGGCGGCGTCGGCAAGGCCATCGAGCATCGACTGAGCGGCTTCGAGGCGAACGTGCTCCGATTCGCGCGCTCCGCCCGCGGGGCCGAGGGCGGACCCGACCATGTGCAGCCAATCTCGAGCCTCAAGGCGCTGCTCGCCGAGATCGACGTGGTGATCCTCACGGTGCCACTGACCGACGAGACCAGGCACCTCGTCGATGCGAGCTTCCTCGCCGCGATGCGACAGGGGTCGCTCCTCGTGAACGTCGCGCGCGGACCGGTCGTCGACACGGAGGCGCTCGTCGCCGCGCTCGAGGCCGGCCGCATCCGGGCCGCCCTCGACGTGACCGACCCCGAGCCGCTGCCGCTGGGGCACCGGCTCTGGGATCTAGACGGCGCACTCATCACCCCGCACGTCGGGGGCGCTTCCTCGGCGATGCATCCGCGCATGGTCGCGCTCATCGGCCGCCAGCTGCGTGCACTTCTGGCCGACGAGAAGCCGGGGAACGTCGTGGCGCATCCCTGACGGCGGGAAGCGGCCACGCTCGGCGTCGCCGGCCGGGCTGACCCTCTACCGCCAGCGCGGCTCGAGGAAGCCGAGCGCCACCAGCTCGCGCACATCGGGCACGAGGCTCGCGCGCAAAGCGTCTTCCTCGACCTCGACAAGCGATGCGATGGCGGTGACGATCTGTGAGCCGACGAGCTCCCCGTCGCACACCGACACGAAGCCGGTGAGTTCCGTCGACATCGACATGGTGCGGCGGAACCCCGCACCCTGGCGCAGCATGATGATGCTCGGGTCCTCGTCGCCTGGCCGCGAGTGGCGCTCCTCCGTGACGTCGCCGGCGACGACGAGGGGCTCGTCGAAGAGCTCGTCGTCGTCGACCCCGCGCAGCCAGGTGATGGCCTCGAAGCCGTCGCGGATGTGCGCGGCGAGCGGGTGTCCGAGCGCGTGCGTGAGGTGCTCGAAACGGCGCAGCGGACCACCGACGGCGCCCTCGTGGGTGCGACGGAGGAAGAACATGCCCATGCCGATGCGCTCGACGTCGCGGCTCGCGAAGTCCTGCAGGTAGCGGCGGAATGCGTGCTGCCAGCTCGAGAGCTCGGCGTTCTCAGCCGCGTCCTTCAGCCACATGTCGGCGTACTCGACCGGTGTCGCGTCCTCGCGCTGCACGACCCACAGGTCGACGTCGTTCGCGGGCCACGTCTCGAGGCGCGAGTGCCAGTTGGCGTCGCCTTCCCGCACCTCCCAGTTGCCGAGCATGCAGGCGACACCACCCGGGGCGAGCACCGTGCCGAGGTCGCGCACAAGCCCCTCGACGATGCTGTCGCCCGGCTTGCCACCGTCACGGTACGTGTACTGGTCGCTTCCCCCTTCACCCTCGCGCCGGGGCGTGATGACAAACGGCGGATTCGACACGAACAAGTCGAAGTGCTCGCCGGCGACGGGCTCGAGCATGTTGCCGAGGCGCAGGCTCACCCGGTCCTCGAGGCCACCGGGGGCGATACCGAGCGCCTCGGCGTTGAGCAGCAGGTTGAACTTCGCGAACGCGAGGGCGCGCTCCGAGATGTCGGTTGCGACGACGTGCCTGGTGTGGGCGAGCAGGTGCATGGTCTGCACGCCCATGCCGACGCCGAGGTCGAGCGCGCGGGCGACGGGTTCCCGCGGGGTGAGCTGCGCGAGCAGCGTCGTCGCCGGCCCGATGCCGACGACGTGGTCGCGGCGCAGCGGCTGATCTCGGCCGAGCTGCACGCCGCCGAGGTCTGAGGCGACCCACATCTCGACGCTGCCGTTGACACCCTCGCTCGCGTACGGGCGCACGTCGACGAGTGCGGCCACGAGCTCGTCCACGAGCTCCTCGGCGCTGGCCTCCTCGCCCGATTCCGTGGCGCTCCGGCGCGGGACGCGAGCGACGAGACGAGCAGCGAGCAGCTCGTCGAGCGCCGGGACGTCGCTCGCTTCGACGGTCTCCGCGAGCACGAACAGACGGATGAGTGCGGAGAGCGCGTCGTCCGGCTCGCGCGAGAGTGCGAACGACGCAGGCTCGAGCAGGTCGCGGTGCAGCGCATCCGCAGCCTCGGCCCCCAGACGCGACTCGACGCCGTCGACGGTGAAGCCAGCGCCGGCGAACGTCACCGCGAGCGCGCGGAGCAGAACCTCGTCGGTGCTGTCGGGGGCGTCGCTCGGGTCGTCGAACGTGAAGTCGTCAGGAGTGGAGGCGGAAGAGGCATGGCGCGCGTGTGAAGTCACCCGTCAATTATGCGGATGTGCACCGACAGTCGCGCGCGGCTGCCAGGATGCGGGGTCGCGCAGCTCTGCGAGCGCCTCGATCGTGCGGATGCGCACCTCAACGTCGTGCGTCGTGGCGGCGAGGATGACCTCGTCGGCCCCCGTGCGCTCGATGAGGCGGTCGATGCCGTCGGCGACCATCTCGGGGGTTCCGATGAGCTGCGTGCCGGTCGTCGCGTCGTAGAGGGAGCGGTCCTGCATCCGGTCCGCGTACGCGGCAGCGCCCTCCGGGGAGAGGACCCTCGTGGGGCGACCGAATCGGATCTGGTGCATGGCCGCCCTGCTGGGGAGCGCGAGACGGGTGGCCTCATCGACCGTCTCCGCGGCGATCGCGGAGACGGACACCATGAAGTGCGGTTCGGCGAGCACGGGCGACGGCACGAAGTGGTCGCGGTAGTGGTCGGCGGCGGCCTTAGGGTCTGCGTGCATCGCGAAGTGGTGCGCGAAGGTGTACGGCAGGCCGAAGGCGGCGGCCAGCTCGGCCCCGTAGAGGCTCGAGCCGAGCAACCAGATCTGGGGGTTCGTCGCCGCTCCTGGGCTGACGCGGAGGCGATTGAGCACCTCACGGTCGTGCTCCGCCCTCACGTCACCCAGGTAGCCCAGGAGCTCGAGCACGTCGTTGGGGAACTCGTCGACGCGATCGCGGGAGAGGTCACGACGAAGCGCGGCGGCGGTGAACGGGTCGGTGCCGGGCGCTCGGCCCAGACCGAGATCGATGCGCCCGGGGTAGAGCGACTCGAGGGTCGCGAACTGCTCGGCGACGACGAAGGGGGCGTGGTTCGGCAGCATGACGCCACCCGAGCCGAGGCGGATGCGCTGCGTTCCCGCGCCGAGAGCCGCGAGCAGCACGGGCGGTGTCGTCGAGGCGACGAGCTCGGTGTTGTGGTGCTCAGCGACCCAGTAGCGGTGGTACCCGAGCTCGTCGGCTCGCCGCACCAGGCGGGCGGATGCGGCTACAGCGTCGGCACTGGACTGCCCTTCGGCGACGGGGATGAGGTCCAGCACGGAGAGCTTGGGCGTTCCTGGCATGGTCGGGGCAACGCGCGCCCCGGCTTCCCTATTCCTCACGGCGCACCCGGTCCTCCTCACGCTCCATCAGGCGCTCCTCACGCCCCACCAGGTGAAGGCGACGCATTCCCCGGGCAGCCCCGGGGAGAAGTCCCCACCACCGGGGTTTTCGGCAGGTTCGCGGCCTGAGTGTCGGTGGCTCTGCGTAGCATGACAACGAACGGCATACCCAGCGTGCCGAAGGAGACCCCATGACCCGACACCGTCGCCGACCACGGGCTGTGCTCGCGAGCATCGGCGCGCTCGCTGCGGTCGCGTTGCTCGCGGGGTGCTCGGTGAGCGCGACGGCGACCCCCTCGGCCAACGGGTACGACGCCGTCGATGCGCCCATCGAGGGCGGCACGGTCAGCCTGCGCGATTCGTTCGAGTCCTCCGCGCAGGAATCGCACGACTTCTGGTCAGACCCCGACATGTTCAAAGACGCCGAGGGCTTCGACTACACGGCACCAGACAACGGCATCACGGTCGGCGTCGGCGACCCGGCGACCGGCGCGTTCGTGCCACCGACCACCCCGGTGCCCGCTGCCGAGTCGGCGAACGGCTACGGCGATGTCTCGGAGGCGGTGCCCTACGACCGCGCCGGGCTCGGCGCGTCCACCTTCGGTCGCCTGTACATGTCGTTCGCGAGTGGTCTCGCGGTGTGCTCTGCGACGGTCGTGAACTCCGGTGAGCGCAACATCGTCGTCACGGCGGCGCACTGCCTCGTCGACTTCGAGAGCAACAAGGCCATCGCGAGCAACGTCGTCTTCATCCCGGGCGACCGCGGCGACGGGGCCGAGCAGCCTTACGGCCGCTGGGCGGCCACCGATTACAGCATCCCGCAGCACTTCCTCGACAACGCCAACTACGGCGATCAGGGCGTGTACGGGGAGGGATGGAACAACGACTTCGCGTTCCTCGTGATGGAGGAGAAAGACGGCGAGCGCATCCAGGACGTGACGGGCGGGCAGGGCATCGCTTTCGGAGTCCCTGCCAAGGCGATCACGCAGGTCGGCTACCCGAGCGCAAGCCCCTACGACGGCTCTGAGGAGTACATGTGCGCCTCCAGCCAGTGGCGGGAAGGCTCCGCGGGCGGGTACACCCATATGTGCAGCATGACGCCGGGAGGATCGGGTGGGGCCTGGCTCGTCTACTACGACACGGCGATCGGGGCCGGCTACGTCGCCGCAACCTCGTCCACGGTCCTCTCATCGGCGAACCCGCCGTTCCGGTGGGAGGGCTCGGTGCTCGGCCAGACCGCGCTCTCGCTGTACAACGAGCTCGGGGGGTCCTGATGCGCAGCCAACGCCTCATCGCAGGCGCGACCGCACTGTTCGTCGGACTCGCGCTCTCCGGATGCGCGACGACAACCCCGACAGCGGTCGCGAACCACGAGGCGAAGCTCGAGTACCACGCCGACACCGGCGCGGAGCTGCTCGGCGATTCCCTCGTGGAGGGCCTCGCCAAGGTCGAGAACTTCTCCGCCACCGCCTACACGCACGGCAAGGCCTCGACCGGGGCGACGCTCAGCACACAGCACGAGACGAGCGTGGTCGGCGCGTCCTACGTCACGAAGGAATCGACCGCCGAGCCGGGAACCTCCATCGACGAGGTCCACATCGCGGGCAGCGGCTACACCTACTACCTCTTCGGCAGCGCCTACACGACGGTCGTCTCGACCCCGTGGGCGCGCCTGCCGATGGGCGACCTCGACCGCGCGAACGACCCGCAGCGCACGTGCATCCTCGGCACCGTCATCTACATGTGCAATCTCGTCAAGGCATGGCAGCTGTCGAAGGAGAGCAACGGCGAGGAGCTTCCCGAGAAGCTCGAGGTCTCGGCCGATGGCAGCAAGCACTTCACGTCGGCGGTCACGTTCGACTCGCTCGAGGAGGCCGGGCTGTACACACTGGGCGATGATCTCCGCTCGCAGCTCAGCGACGACGAGCTCGGCACGCTGCTGCCCCTGCACGTGTGGGTCGGCACGGATGGCATCGTGCAGAAGATCGAGGTGAACGGCACGATGGATGCTGCATCGCTCGACGTCGAGGTGCAGTTCGGATTCGAGATCACGGGCACGCCCTCTGCGGACGATCTGCCGGACGACCCAGCGTCGCTCGCGCCCCAGTACGTGACCAACGTGACCGCAGATCAGGCGAGCGCGTTCTGGGATGCGATCGGGAACGCGAGAACCGGCTAGCCCGGGCCCGCTCATGCGCTTCGCAGCAATCAAGCTGGAGGAACCACGATGACCTTTCCACCGCAGGGCGGCCCGCAGAGGCCGCGCGACCCGAACGATCCACGCGACCCGCAGCAGGGGCAGCAGGGGCAGCAGGCCGGGCCACCGCACGGGCCTGGACAGGGGTCGGGGTCAGGGTCGGGGCCAGAACAGCACTACGCCCAGAACCAGAACCAGCAGTACGGTCACGGCCAGAACCAGGGCCAGAGCCAGAGCCAGGGCCAGGGCCAGCAGTATGCGCAGGCCCATGGCCAGCAGGGCCAGGCGCAGGGGCAGCAGGGACAAGGCCAGCAGGGTCAGCAGGGTCAGGGTCAGCAGGGTCAGGGTCAGGGTCAGCAGCAGCCGGCACCGCACCAGCAGCCTTTCCAGTACGGACAGCCGTATCCCCAGCCCGGAGACCCGGCCGCTTCGGCGACGCCGGGCGCGAGCAACGCCGGTCAGGCCGCCCAGAACGGCCAGTTCGGATCGACGACAGAAGCGAGGTCAACCCCCAGCGCGTACGGTCCCAGTCCTCAAGCTGCGTCCGCGTCCGCTTACGGGCTTGGACCGAGCTCCGGGTACGGCTCCGGCTATGCGGCCGCGAACGCCGCCTACGGCGTCCCGAGCGCCACCTATGGCGTGCCAGCCCCCGCATCCTCGACACAGCAGGGCTTCGGCTACCAGCAGCCGCCGGTTGGCTACCCAGGCTCAGGCGCCCAAGGGCCCGGCGTCCAAGGCCAGCAGTACGGGCCGGGGCCCGGTCTCGCACCGGCCGGCAAGCCGAAACGCAACTCTCGTCTGCTCCTGATCCTCGCGATTCCCGCGGCGGCGCTCGTCGCTGGTCTCGGCGGCTACTTCATCGGGCAGAGCAACGGCAGCGTACTCGCGGCGGAGCCGCTGCAGGCTGAGGTCACGCGCGTGCTGCAAGACGACTTCGGTCTCGTCGAAGTGACCGACGTCGTCTGCCCAGAGCAGGTCAAGGCCGATCAAGGTGCCGAGTTCCAGTGCACGTTCACGTACGCAGAGCAGGAGCAGTCCGTGACCGTCACGGTGTCGTCAGCCGACGGGCAGGTTGTCGTCGGCGCGCCGGAGTAGACCGGCAGCGCCACAGCACCCGCCCCGCACTCACAGCTGCACTCGCACCGGCACCGGCACCGGCACCGGCACCGGCACCGGCAGGTCTACCGAGACCCTCCGGGTCCGACGATCGGCAGCGGCACCCCGTCGACGAGCAGCTCGCACTCGGGCCGATCCGCGACGGCGACGGCGACACGGGAGGCGAGGTGCTCAGGCATCTCGGGCAGAGCATCCACCGGGAACCAGGCGACGTCCACCGACTCGTCGTCACCGACCGCCGCCTCCCCGGACACCCAGGAGCAGCGGAACACGAGGTCGCAGTACTGGGCGCGGTCGCCCGTCGCGTGCACGATCTTCGGCGAGACGCTGAGCCGCACGAGGCGCTCGACGCGGACTTCGACCATCGCCTCTTCGAGGCTCTCCCGCACGGCGGCCGTCGCCGGATGCTCGCCAGGGTCGACGATGCCCGTCACCGGGCTCCACACCCCATTGTCGGAACGCCGCACGAGCAGCACCTCCTCACCGCTGGCAGCGGGCACACCAGCGGGTGCTGTCGCGGGGCGGATGATGACGGCAGTCGAACCAGCGAGCCAGAGCGGATGCTCCGGCCCGATCTTGGCGCGCAGCTCGGAGACGAACTCAGGAATGGGCATGGGCCCTATCCAACCGCAACTCCGAAGACGAGGCCGAGCACGTACGTCACGGCTGCGGCCCCGAAGCCGATGAGCAGCTGGCGTCCGGCGCGACGCCACGGCGGACCACCCGACAGCACGCCGACGATGGCGCCCGTCGCGAGAAGCGCGACACCGACGACCGCCGCTGACACCGCAACGGCGGCGATCCCACTCATACCGAAGATGTAGGGAAGCACCGGGAGGAGCGCGCCACCTGCGAAGAAGCAGAAGCTGGACAGGGCCGCAGTCCACGCGGTACCGAGCTCCTCGTGCTCCTCCTCTGCGGACTGCAGCGAGATGGGGCCGGACTCCGGATCGGCGCCCTGCAGCGCGAACACGCGGTGCGCGTAGCTGCGAGCCTCGTCCTCGCCCATGCCGCGGGCACGGTAGACGAGCTCCAGTTCGTTCGCGTTCACGTCGAGCCGCTGGATGGTCTGGGGAGTGTCCGGGCTTGGCGTCGACGCCTCCAGGAGTTCACGCTGCGACCGGACGGACACGTACTCTCCCGCCGCCATAGACAACGCACCGGCGAGGAGCCCGGAGAGGCCCGTCGCCAGGATAATCACCGTGGGTGCACCGGTCGCGCCGATGCCAAGCACGAGGGCGAGGTTCGAGACGAGCCCATCGTTGGCACCGAACACCGCCGCCCGGAAGCCGCCAGACATGCGGGACCGGCTGCGCATGGCCAGGCCCCGCACGACCTCCTCGTGGATGCGTTCGTCCGCTGCCATCTCGGGGGTCGCATCCGCCTCGCGCTCGTACGGCGAACGAGACTCTGCTCGCTGGATGAGCGCCAGCACGAAGAGGGAGCCGAAGCGCCGCGCGAACCAGCCGAAGAGGCGCGTGCCGAGTTGCGCGCGCACCCCGCCATCACCGGCTGGGCCGAGGAGACTCAGCCAGTGCTCCTCATGCCGCACCTCGGCACTCGCGAGACCCAGCAGGATCTCCCGCTCCTCACCCTCGCGCTTCGCCGCGAGGTCTCGGTACACGGACCCTTCGGCGCGCTCATCGGCGAGGTACCGGCGCCAACGGCGAATATCGGCAGCGCTCGGCTCGCGAGTGAGATCCCCGGTTCCAGGCCCGCGCTGCGGGGGTGGTGTCTGTGGCATGGGCCATGCATCCTTCGTGGGGACACCTCGAGCCCGAATGGAGCACGGGCATCGTTGACAACGTTGCCCCAACGCTACGTGCGCATGCCCCGGTTTCCGCAACCTCGCACAGAAGTTCGGCGCACCGGAGCGGCGCGGCTCGCCGCACCTCTCGAGTTACTCGCCCGGCGCGCCCGCCTCGGTGACCGACACGTCGGCGCGGGTGAAGTTCATGAACGACCTCGAAGCGGTCGGGCCGCGCTGCCCGAGGTAGCGGGAGCTGTAGATCGCGGAGCCGTATGGGTGCTCCGCGGCGCTCGAGAGCTGGAAGAAGCAGAGCTGGCCGATCTTCATGCCGGGCCAGAGCTTGATGGGAAGCGTCGCGACGTTCGACAGCTCCAGCGTCACGTGCCCCGTGAAGCCGGGGTCGATGAATCCCGCCGTCGAGTGCGTGAGCAGTCCGAGCCTGCCGAGAGAGCTCTTGCCTTCGAGCCGGGCCGCGACGTCGTCGCCGAGGGTGACGCGTTCGAACGTGGAGGCGAGCACGAACTCGCCTGGGTGCAGCACGAACGGCTCGTCTGGTTTCGACGTGACCAGCCTCGTCAGCTCCGGCTGCTCCTCCGCCGGGTCGATGAACGGGTACCTGTGGTTGTCGAACAGCCGGAAGTACCTGTCGAGGCGCACGTCGATGCTCGAGGGCTGTACCAGCCCCGGCTCGTACGGCTCGAGGCCGATACGGCCCGCTTCGACGCCCTGCTTGATGTCGCGATCGCTGAGAAGCACGTCGTCAGCCTAGTTGGTCGACGGATGCGCGAAGCTAGGCTGACGACGTGAGCAGAAACGTGTGGACCGTCATCGGCGTCATCGTGGCCGTCGTGATCGCCTGGTGGCTCGTCGACGTGCTCTTCCACTTGGCCTGGCTGGTGGCGCGACTGAGCATCGTCGCCGTTGTCGCCGTCATCGTGTTCTTCGTCATCCGCGCGCTCGTCGCCAAACGCGACTGAACCCGACCGGCGCACCACCGGTCGGGTTCAGAGGTGCAGTTCGGACGCGCACCCTCAGGAGTGCTGCTTCACGCTGGTGTGGCGTCCGACTCGAGCTCCTCATCGGGTGCGGTGAACGCGCGCCGGTCACGAGGAGTGTTCGGCGTGCTCGGTGGGGTGTTGCTGTTGAGCGGCGTGTACACATTCGTGCCGTACTTCCGCCGGAACGCGAGCTCCACGCCGTCCACCGTCACGTACCTGTCGACGTAGAGGGACGGTTCAGTGCCGTCAACGCGGACGTCGCCCGTGAAGACCATGTCGCTGACGAGGTTCGTGACGCCCTCCGTCGGCACGATGGTGCTCAGGTAGGTCATCTCGTAGCTCTCGTGCCTGCCCTCCGGGAAGTCGTGTGTGCCGATCTGATTGAGATCGCTCCAGGCCGATGAAGTGCTCGGCGACCACGAGCTCGGTCCGGGAAGGTAGTGCAGGATGATTCGCGTATCCGTGATGACGGATCTCCTCGTCGTGTTCGTCACCCAGAGCCCGTAGCTTCCGTATTGGTGAGTCTCGCCAGGGCGTCCCTCAACGCGGTAGGCACCCGTGCTGTCGCCCGGCATCTTGAAGAGGATCCACCCGTTCAGGCCCGCGGGTTGAGCCGGAACACCTGAGCTCGCCCGGGCAGGCGCGGAGACCGCGACGGCAATGGTCGGCAGCGCCCACGCCACCACGGATGCGACCGCTCGTCGACTCGGTTCTTGTTTCTCGGCGCGCAGAATATCGCTCATGTGTCCCCCCGGAGTTAGTGAACAGTGAACCGACATTCCCCCATGCCTGGCCTCACTGCAGCGTGACGCCCACGATGACAGACCACCGATTGGACCGCAACATTCTGGGGAGTTGGACGGGCACCTCAGCCGGGCCCTCACGACCGCGCCGCCACCACCCCCAGGCGGCTTCGTTGTACGATGGTGGAGTTCATCGCCCCGGGGTGCTGAATGCGCGGATGTAGTTCAATGGCAGAACTTCAGCTTCCCAAGCTGATAGCGCGGGTTCGATTCCCGTCATCCGCTCCAAAAAAGGCCAGGCCGGTCGCTGAACGCGACCG
>NZ_JADKSL010000018.1:0-89361 GCF_015351275.1 Pseudoclavibacter sp. VKM Ac-2867 | reverse complement strand
TGTGGGCAGTTGCGCTCGACAACGCCCGCAAGCGCATCTGCCCACAACTCTGCGCCGCGCGGGCGGCGTCGCACCGACCCGCTCAGGGACCCGCAGCCCCACTCACCCACTCACCTGCCCATCCCCTCGACAGAGTTGTGGGTGGATGCACTCGACAACGCCCGCAAGCGCATCTGCCCACAACTCTGCGCCGCGCGGGTTGGGAGGGCGAGGGGCCAGCGGCGGGAGGGGTGAGCGCGGCGCAGCGGAGCCGCGGCTGGACTGTGGGAGGGGGCGAGCGCGGCTCGCCGCGGCGGGGCGGAGCTGGCCGCGGCGAGGCCGAGCTGGCTGGGCGCGGCGAAGCAGGCCGAGCTGGCTGGGCGCGGCGAAGCAGGCCGAGCTGGCTGGGCGCGGCGGAGCTGGCGGAGCTGGCGGAGCTGGCTGGACTGGCGGCGGGCGTTGCCGGTCCGCCGCGTGACGGTCAGTCGATGGCGCGGCGGCCGGAGAAGGCGCGACCGAGGGTGATCTCGTCGGCGTACTCGAGGTCTCCGCCGACGGGGAGGCCGGAGGCGAGCCGGGAGACGGGCACGCCGATGCTCGTGAGGAGCCGGCTCAGGTACGAAGCCGTGGCGTCTCCCTCGAGGTTCGGGTCAGTCGCGACGATGACCTCCTTGACCTCCCCCGACTCGAGCCTGGCCAGGAGCGTGCGGATGTTCAGGTCGTCCGGACCGATGCCTTCCATCGGATTGATGGCGCCGCCCAGCACGTGGAAGAGGCCGCTGAACTCGCGGGTGCGCTCGATGGCGGCCACGTCCTTCGGCTCCTCGACGACGCAGATGACGGTGCGGTCGCGACGCGGGTCGCGGCACACGTTGCACTCGGGCCCCTCGCTGACGTTGCCGCAGACGGTGCAGAACTGCACTCGCTCGCGGACGGTGGCGAGGATCTGCGCGAGCCGCGACACGTCGAAGGACTGCGTCTGCACGATATGGAACGCAATGCGCTGCGCGGACTTGGGACCGACGCCGGGCAGGCGCCCGAGCTCGTCAATGAGGTCCTGGATGATGCCTTCATACATGGCTCAGTTGCTCCGACCTTCGGATGATGATGCACGCACGGCTCAATAGCCCCCGTCTTCAGGTGGTGGTGGTGCGGAGAAGTCGTCCTCAGGCGGCAGCTCGGCGGCCTCCGGCTCGGGCACGATGATGTCCTCGCCGATGAAGCGTGCGCCGAGGCGCTCGCGCACGATGGCCTCACCGTAGCGCTCGACGCCGGGAATCACGGGTGCACTCGCGACGCGCTGCGTGCGCTTCGGGGCTGGCGGTGCCGCGGGAGCTGGCGCCCCGTCGACCGGTGCCGCCTGCACCGCGGGTGCTGCGCTCGAGGTGGCCACCGCACTCGGGGCGGATGCTGCGGGCACGCGAGGCGTCGAGCTCGCGTCCGAGGCAGTGCCGGACCCGGGGATGGCCGCGGTCGCCCATCCAGAACCGGGGCCGTCGTCGGGAGCAGACTCCTGCCCGGGGATCCTCGCGACGGTCCAGTTGAGGCCGCTCGACGAGGACGAAGCCTTCGACGGAGAGGGCGTGGATACGGGCTCGGAGGACGCCGCGGTCGCGGTCGGTGCAGCCGTGGGCTGTTCTCGCGGGGCGCGGGTGGCGCGGGTCTCCGCCGCTCGTGCTTGGGCTGGAGCTGGTGCCGGGTCGGGCTCCGCTGGTGCTGGCGCCGGCTCGTCGGCGCGGCTGGGAGCCTGGCCTCCTCCTGGAGCCCCGGCACCGCCCGCTCCGCCCGGTCGCTGCGGCTGGAATTTGACGGTGATGCCGAACATCTCCTGGATGGCGGTTCGCAGCACGGCGCTCGGCGCGTCAGCGGCACCCCGCTCGCCGCGGAACTGATCGAGCACGGCGCGCGACGGCACCTCGAAGACCAGCAGGTCGCCGATGAGGTCGCGCGGGTGCACCGACTGAGCGACGCTCCAGGCGTGTGTGCCGCCGAGGTCGCGCATACGCTCAAGCAGCGTCGGCCAGGCGTCGCGCAGCTGCGCGAACACGGGGGGCTCAGCGGATGCTCGCGCCGCCGTGGCGTGCGGAACAGGACCAGGCCCGGAAACCTCGCCAGATGCGGGTCCCTGCCCGGCGGTGAGGTCCGGTGTCGAGACGGCAGCCGGCGCGGACTCGGCTTCGAGCTCGGACTCGGCTTCGGGTTCGGGTTCGGGCGCTGACTCCGCGACGGGCGGAGCGGCTGGCTCGTCCTCGGCAGGGGCATCTGCGTCTGCAGGCGCTTGGCCGTCGAGGGGCGCTTCTGCCTCGGCACTCCGACCGGGAGCAGCGTCGGGCTCGGAACCCTGGCTCGCTTCGCTGACGGGAGAAGGCGTGGACTGCTCCTCGACTGGCGCGGAGGGCGACCCCGTTTCCACGGCCGAACGTGGCGTGGGCTCGGCCGGCGGCAGCACCACCGGGGCCGGAGCAGGTGCAGGTGCAGGTGCGGGTGCTTCTGGCGCCGGCGAGGCCGAAGCCGCCGCTGGAGTCGATTCCGAGCCGGAGGCCACCCCAGAGCTCGAGGTGCCCCCAGAGCTCGAGGTGCCCCCAGAACCAGGAGTCGCGGCGGCCCAGGATGCGGCGGCGAGACGCGCCGCGGATGCCGTGTCGGGTTCCCCGGCGGCAGGCTCAGCAGCAGCAGCAGAAACGGCAGAAACGGCAGCGGGTGGCGTCGCGGCCTCGCCCGGCGCATGGTCGGCAGGCTTCGGCTGCTGTGCGTGGGCTGCGGCTGGCTCGGGGCCTGAAGCGGAGCCGGACTTTGAGGCAGGCGAGGCCGCCTGCGGAGCTGCGGCAGGAGCATCCGCGGACGCCGACATGGCGGAACCAGTCGTCGGCGCAGCGGCACCCGAGGCAGCAGGGGCGGCGACACGCATCGGCGACGTGCCCGGCGCGTCCGCCACCGCGAGCAGCGTGCCGCTGTCAATGAAGTCGGCTCGCGATGCGACGAGGATACGTGCGACGAGCAGCTCGAGGTGCAGCTTCGGCGAGGTCACCCCGCTCATGTCGGTGAGGGTCTCGTTGACGAGGTCGGCGATGCCCGTGAGCGCGGCTGGCGAGAATCGACCGGCCTGGACGCGGAGCGCCTCGACCTCATCCGCTCCGAGCCCGCGAAGCACTGCCCCGGCACCTGGACCCGTCGCCTTGGCGACGATGAGGTCACGCAAGCGCTCGAGCAGGTCCTCGACGTAGCGGCGAGGGTCTTGCCCGGATTGGATGACGCGGTCGACCGCCGTGTAGGCGGCGGCAGGGTCGGCGTCGGCGAACGCGTCGATCGACTCGTCGAGCAGCTCCTGGCCGGTGAAGCCGAGGAGGGCAGCGGCGCGCTGGTAGCCGAGGAGACCCGTCTCGGAGCCCGCGATGATCTGGTCGAGCAGCGAGAGCGTGTCGCGGGCAGAACCGCCGCCGGCGCGCACGACGAGGGGCAGCACGCCGGGCTCGGCGGTGACGCCCTCGCTGGTGCAGAGCTCTTCGACGTACTCGAGCATGAGGGCAGGCGGGATGAGCCGGAACGGGTAGTGGTGCGTGCGCGAACGGATCGTGCCGATGACCTTCTCGGGCTCGGTCGTCGCGAACACGAAGCGCACGTGCTCCGGCGGCTCCTCGACGACCTTGAGCAGGGCATTGAAGCCGGCCGAGGTCACCATGTGCGCCTCGTCGATGATGAAGATCTTGTAGCGGTCGCGGCTCGGCGCGAGGATGGCGCGCTCTCGCAGCTCGCGAGCGTCTTCCACGCCACCGTGGCTGGCGGCGTCGATCTCGAACACGTCGAGCGAGCCTCCGCCATCGCGGGCGAGCTCGACGCACGACTGGCAGACACCGCACGGGGTGTCGGTCGGCCCCTCCGCGCAGTTCAGGCAGCGGGCGAGGATGCGCGCGGAGCTCGTCTTCCCGCACCCTCGCGGGCCGGAGAACAGGTAGGCGTGATTGACACGACCGGTGCGCAGCGCGGTCATGAGGGGTTCGGTGACCTGCGACTGCCCGATCATCTCGGCGAAGTTCTCAGGCCGATAGCGGCGGTACAGGGCTGTGGCCATGCGCACCATCGTAGACGGCACCACCGACATCGGGCGCGCCGCGGCCGTTCCCTGTCCGCACAGTCCGACTCCCAGCGCGAGCTGACCCCATCCCTGCCAGCCAGGTGGCCCCGAAGCAGCGCCGCTTCCGAAATCGCTGCCAGCCAAGTACCCCTCCAGCGCCACCCCTAAGGGGTAAATCGGCTGGCAGCGATTACTCCACGACGACGCGGCGGCGCGGGGCGCGGGGCGCGGGATGCGGAAAGCCGTGATCGGAAGGGCAAGGGCAAGCTGGTCCGAGTCAGGCCCCGCCAGGCCGAACCGCGCCGCGCCGGGTCAGGCCGCGTCGCGTAGGGGCCGGCCGAGCCGGGTCGGGTCGGATCGGGTCGGGTCGGGTCGGGTCGGGTCGAGTCGAGTCGAGTCGAGTCGAGTCAGGCCCCGCCAGGTCGGGCCGCGCCAGGCCAGGCCCCGCCAGGCCGAACCGCGCCGCGCCGCGTAGGCCCCGCCAGGTCGGGCCGCGCCGGGTCAGGACGCGCCGCGCCAGACCAGGCCGCGTCGAGTCAGGCCGAGTCGAGCCGCGTCGGGTTGGGCCGCGCCGAGCCGAGTCGGGTCGAGTCGAGTCGAGCCGAGCCGAGCCGAGCCAGGCCAGGCCAGCTCAGCGCCCGGTTCAGGCTCAGGCTCAGGCGATCGCAGCCAGGCTCTGCCGCGCGATCTCGAGCTCCTCGTTGGTCGGCACGACCAGCACCTCGATGCGCGAGTCGTCCGCCGAGATGCGGCGAGCATCCCGCGACGACGACTCGTTGCGCTCGGGCGACAGCTTCACGCCGAGCCATTCGAGGCCCTCGAGCACGTCGGCGCGAAGCTGGGCGTCGTTCTCGCCGATGCCGGCGGTGAAGACGATCGCGTCGGCTCCCCCGAGCAGCAGCATGTAGGCGCCCAGGTAGTGGCGGATGCGGTGCGCGTAGACGGCGAGACCGAGCTGAGCGCGCTCGTCGCCCGAGTTCGCCTTCTGCCGGACATCGCGCATGTCGCCGGAGCCCGTGAGCCCGAGCAGCCCGGACTTGCGGTTCAGGAGGTCGTCGAGCTGGTCGATCGTGTAGCCGCCGCGACGCGACAGGTGCACGAGGACGGCCGGGTCGAGGTCGCCGGTGCGGGTGCCCATGACCAGGCCCTCGAGTGGCGTCATGCCCATGCTCGTCTCGGCGGAACGGCCCCCATCGACGGCGCACATGCTGGCGCCGTTGCCGATGTGCAGCACGATCGTCTTGAGGCCCGCCAGGTCACGCCCGAGGAAGCCTGCGGTCTCCTCCGAGACGAACTTGTGGCTCGTGCCGTGCGCGCCGTACTTGCGCACCCGGTGCTCCTTGGCGACGGCCGCATCCAGTGCGTACAGCGACGAGGCTTCGCTCATCGTCGTATGGAAGGCCGTGTCGAAGACTGCGACGTGCGGCGTCTCCGCGAAGACGTCACGAGCTCCGACGATGCCCTCGAGGTTGGCCGGGTTGTGCAGCGGGGCGAGCGGGATGAGGTCCTCGATGTCCTGCAGCACCTTGCCGTCGATGACGGCCGCGTCGAAGAATCGGCGCCCGCCGTGCACGACGCGGTGCCCCACGACGACCGGCGGGAACTCGGCGAGGCTCGGGCCGTGCTCCTCGAAGCCCTCGAGCATGGCCTCGAACCCGCGCGTGTGGTTCGGGATGTCCGCCTCGCGTGCGAAGGTCTCTCCCCCGGTCTTGTGCGTGACGCTCGCGACGCGCTCGCCGATGCGCTCCACGAGGCCGGACGCGAGCGTCTCCTCGCGGTCCATGTCGATCAGCTGGTACTTGAAGGAGGACGAGCCGGAGTTGACGACCAGGACGATGCTCATGAGCACCCTTTCTCGAGACCCGCGAGGGGCGGGCGGGACGTGAGGCGGATGCTCCTAGGAGCGCTGCGCCTGGATCGCCGTGATGGCGACGGTGTTGATGATGTCGGAGACGAGCGCGCCTCTGGAGAGGTCATTGATGGGCTTGTTCAGACCCTGCAGGATCGGCCCGATCGCGACAGCTCCGGCGGAGCGCTGCACCGCCTTGTACGTGTTGTTGCCCGTGTTGAGGTCGGGGAAGATGAACACCGTCGCTCGGCCGGCGACCTGGCTGCCTGGCATCTTCTTGCTCGCGACCGCCGCATCCGTCGCCGCGTCGTACTGGATCGGCCCCTCGACGGGCAGCTCCGGCATGCGCTCGCGCACGATGCCGGTCGCGGTGCGGACCTTGTCGACGTCGGCGCCGGACCCCGACTCGCCAGTCGAGTAGGAGAGCATCGCGACTCGCACGGCGATGTCGAACTGGGTGGCCGTCTCAGCGGAGGAGATGGCGATGTCGGCGAGCTGCTCTGCCGTCGGGTCGGGGTTGACGGCGCAGTCGCCGTAGACGAGCACGCGGTCGGCGAGGGCCATGAGGAAGACGCTCGAGACGACGGAGACGCCCGGTTTGGTCTTGACGATCTCGAAGCCGGGGCGGATGGTGTGGGCCGTCGTGTGGGCGGCCCCTGAGACCATTCCGTCGGCGAGGCCGAGGTGCACCATGAGCGTGCCGAAGTAGCTGACGTCGCGCACGCGCTCGGTCGCGGCCTCGATCGTGACGCCCTTGTGCGCCCGAAGCCGCGCGTATTCCTCCGCGAAGCGGGCGACATAGTCGGGGTTGCTCGTGCTCAGCACGTGAGCGGCCGAGATGTCGACGCCGAGGGCGGATGCGCGGCCACGCACCTCGGACTCCTCGCCGAGGATCGTGATCTCGGCGACCTCGCGCGCCAGCAGCGAGCCTGCTGCCACGAGGATGCGGTCGTCGCTCCCCTCCGGCAGGACGATGTGCTTGCGGTCGGAGCGGGCCCGGTCGAGGAGCGTGTTCTCGAACATGAGGGGCGTCACGACGAGCGACGGCTTGACGTTGAGGAGCGCGACGACCTCGATGGCCGGGATGTGCTGCTCGAACTTGGCGAGTGCGAGGTCGATCTTGCGGCGCGAGATGCCCGCGGCGGCGAGGCGTCCGCGCGTCTGCATGATGCGCTGAGCCGTGTCGTAGGTGCCGAAGTTGGTGCGGATGATCGGCACCTCGACGTTGAGGCCGTTGATGAGGCGCTCGATCGCCGGTGGGAACTCGAAGGGGCCGTTGACGACGATGCCCGTCAGCGACGGGAAGGTCTCGGCTCGCTGCGCGAGGAGCACGGCGAGGAGCACCTCGGTGCGGTCGGCCGCGATGACGACGACAGCACCCTCCTTGAGGCGCTCGAGGACGTTCTGCATGGACATGCCCGCGAGCACGATGCCGAGGACCTCGCGACCGAGGAGCTCGCGGTCGCCGTAGACGAGCTCGCCGCCGACCGCATCCAGGAGCTGCGACAGCGACGGAGCCATGAGGAGGGGCGTCTCGGGGATCGCCCACACGGGCACCTTGTGACCGAGCTCACGCAGCGCGCGCTCTGCGACGGCGGCACGCACCTCTTCCGTGGCGTGCTCGTCGGCGCGGTTGATGGCGATAGCGAGCAGCGTCGCGTGCGCCGCGTCGAGCTCGGGGAGGGTGACCTCCAGCGCCTGCGCCAGCTGCTCCGGCGTGCGCGGCTGCCCCTTGTCGGCGTCGAGGCCGGTCAGGACGAGCAGGACCGGCGCGCCGAGGTTCGCGGCGACGCGAGCGTTGAAGCCCAACTCGGCCGGGTTGCCGATGTCGGTGAAGTCGCTGCCGACGATGACCACGGTGTCGCAGCGCCGCTCGAGGGCCCGGTAGCGGGTGACGATGCGGGACAGCGCCTCATCAGGGTCGGCGTGCACGTCGTCGTAGGTGACGCCGAAGCCCGACTCGTACTCGAAACCGCGGTTCTGCGGGTCGAGCTGTGAGAGCAGGAGCTCGAGGATGTCGTCTCGCGCCTCAGCGCTCTGCACGATGGGTCGGAACACGCCGACCCGGCCGATCGACCGGCTCAGGGCACTCACCACGCCGAGCGCGATAGCTGACTTGCCAGAGTGACCCTCTGATGACGTGATGTAGATGCTTGTCCCCACGTCAGGCAATGGTAGTCGGGTGCCGAGTCAGCGGGCTGTCGTGATCCTGCCAATTCGAACCGCCCCGGATTCGCGTCTCGCTCCCGTCGCGCTATGATGGTCGACGGCTCCTCGCGTGGCGCCATCCAGGCCAACTCCCCCAGGGCGGAAACGCAGCAAGGGTAACCGGGCTCTGGCGGGTGCGCGGGGGGTCTTTTCTTTTCCCGGGTCTCTCCCCTGCGGCTCCGGCTTCCTCGGCCCCTCGATCACCGGTCGACGCGGTCGCTCGCAGATCGCCCGCCGCGAACGCTGGCCGTGAACTCAGGCTGACCAGCTTGACTGCAGGCATGAGAATTGCAGTCATCGGTGGAAATGGTCAGATCGCACGCCTCCTGACAACCCAGCTCATCGAGCGCGGTCACCGCGTCACGAGCGTCATCCGCAACCCGGACTACGTGGACTCCCTCAAGGAGCTCGGCGCGGACCCGGTGGTCGCCGACCTCGAGCAGAGCACGGCGACCGACCTCGCCAAGCAGCTCGGCCATGTGGATGCAGTCGTCTTCGCCGCAGGCGCTGGCCCTGGCAGCTCCGCGGAGCGCAAGCTCACGCTCGACCGCGACGGCGCGATCCTCTCGGCGGATGCCGCCGAGATCGCGAACGTGCGCAGGTTCGTCGTCGTCTCCGCCATCGGCACGGATACGTTCGACCGCGACTCCGACGACGTCTACCAGGTGTACCTGCGGGCGAAGAGCGAGGCCGACGCCGACATCCGCGCCCGCAGCGCGAAGCTCGACTGGACGATCGTGCGACCCGGCGGCCTCACCGACGACGAGCCGACTGGCCACGTCAAGGTGGGCGAGCAGGTCGAGCGCGGCAGCATTCCTCGTGCGGACGTGGCGGCGGTGATCGCGGCCCTGCTGGTTCGCCGCGTGGGCATCCACAAGCAGTTCGAGGTCGTGTCGGGTGACGACGAGGTGGGCGAGGCAGTCAAGAACCTGTAGCCCGGGTGCGCCTCGCGGGCTCGCCGCGGGTCGATTTGGCGCTCGCGTTCACGAACGGTCGCCAGACCCGCTATGCTCTTTCGAGGTGAGCGCCTGGCGCTCCCGTGGAGGATTCGCCTAGTGGCCTATGGCGCACGCTTGGAAAGCGTGTTGGGTGAAAGCCCTCAGGGGTTCGAATCCCCTATCCTCCGCCATGTGCACGAAAGCCCCGACCAGGGATTCCAGGTCGGGGCTTTCGTCTTTGCCGCTGTCGTGATGCCGCAGTCTCCCCGGGCTTTCCTCGCCGTCTGCCTTCTCACCGACCGCTTTCGCGCCGCCGACGCACATCCCCCTCACCCGCCTCCCGAAGCTGCGAGCCGGGCACATCCGGTCGACAGAAGCACCTTCCAGACGGAGCGATGCTGCATCTTCCCCACTTCTGCGAAGGATGTGGGCGCGTCTGGCGCGATCCGCGACGGATGCGGTGGGGCGGCCGGGCAGAGCAGGACGAGCAGGCGAGCCGTTCGGGGACGCGAAGAGGGCGCCACCCGAAGGTGGCGCCCTCTTCACGAAGAGCTCAGTGAGCTACTAGGCCTTCTTGGTCGCCAGGCGGCGGGCGACGAGCACGCCAGCGCCCGTGGCGAGCGCGAGGAGACCGATGCCAGCTGCGCCGAATGCGTCTTCCGCACCCGTCGTGGCGAGCTCAGGCGACTTGTGGCCCGTGCTGGTGCCTCCGCCATTGCCGACGGGGACCGTGGTGACCGTGGGTGCCGTGGTCGGCGCGGTCGTGGTGCCCGGCGTCGCCTCGGCGATGAGGAACGTGAACGTCGCGGAGAGACCGCTCGACTGCGAGAGCGTCACGGTGTACTCACCGAGGGGCAGCGGGGTGCCCGACTGGTTGATGAGGACGCCCGGGTAGCTGCCGTCTTCACCGACGACGGAGTCATCGGTGGGGTCGACCTGGACCGAGGAACCGTCCGGGGAGGTGACCGTGAGGTCGAGCGCGAGACCCGGCGTGAAGTTCTGCGCCGTGTACGTGATGTCGTCCGTGGGGAGGAAGCTGTCTGCGTTCGCGTAGGCGAGCGGAGCCTCGACCGTGGGGGTCGGCGTGGCGGTCGGCGTGCTGGTCGCCGTCGGGGTCGCCGTGGGCGTTGCCGTCTCAGTGGGCGTTGCCGTCTCGGTCGGCGTTGCCGTCTCGGTCGGCGTCGCGGTCTCGGTCGGCGTCGCGGTCTCGGTCGGCTCTGGGCTCGACTCTTCAGCCACGGTGAAGCCGAACGTCACGACGTTCTGCGCGGGCCCGGACGCGTCGGTGTAGTCCTGCGTGATCTCAACGCTGTAGTCGCCCACAGGGAAGTCCTGGGTCGAGATGAGCTCGCCGCTGTAGTTGCCGTCGCCATCGACGTCCCATGCGGAGTCGCCGCTCGGCGGGACGGAGACCGTCGAGCCGTCGGGCAGCGTGAGCGTGATGCTCGCGAGGGCGACATCAGGAGCGAGCCCCGTGAGGACGTACGTGATGTTCTCGTCGGGCGTGAAGCTCGACTTCGTTGCCTGCCCCGTCGCCTCGGACGCGGCGGACGTCTCCGCGGGAGTCGTGGTCTCGACGGGAGGGGTGGTCGTTGCTGCGAACGCAGGGGCGGCGGTCAGCACGGCACCGCCGGCGAACACGCCGAAGGCGATCGCGAACGCGGACGCGCGCTTGCGCGACGGAGAGAAGAATGAGGAAGCCATAACCAAATCTTGGCCTGACTCACAGGTCATGTCCAGAAGGTTGCGAAGGAACCTGGCGAAATCGAGCTTGATTCGGTTCAGCCTTCGACACCAAAAGTGCTGATCAGAGACCCCTTAGTCGTCCAAGTTTGGACCGGTTTCCTGATCGGGGACTTCTCCCCAACTACGTGAGAAAACATAGATATCAGCGGCGATACACAGAAAGCGGGGCTGGAGCCCATCGGCCCCAGCCCCGCTCATCGCAGGTTTCGCTGCTGTCAGCTCTCGCGTCGGCGACTCAGGAAGCGCGCGCCAGTGACCGCCGCAGCACCGAGGCCGAGGACAAGCAGGCCGATGCCAGCCGCACCGAAGGCGTCTTCCGCACCGGTGGTCGCGAGCGACTTGCTCTGCGCCTTGCCCTTGGTGTCGGCGCTTCCACCGCCACCGTTGCCAGTACCGTTACCACCATTCCCAGCCGGGGCCGAGGTCGAGCTCGGCGACGTGCCGCCCGTGGCGGGAGTCTCGCCGGTGACAGCGAAGGACGCCGCAGCAGTCTGCTCTTCGGCAGCCGCGACCGCATCCTGCTCGAGCTCGACAGCTGCTGGAGACTCCGTGGACGCCGTCAGCTCGGACTCGTCCTGGACGATGAGCGGCACCGCGCGGGCGGAGTCGGCGGCGGGAGCGCCGGTCTCCTCCCCAGCCGCGGGACTGATGGTCGTGAGCGTGATGCCGTAGTCGCCAACAGCCCAGGCCGCGTCGTACGTGATGATGCCTGCGTAGTTCCCGTCTGCATCCGGCGTGATCGGCTCGGCCGATTCGAACTCAGCGGAAGTGCCATCTGGGAGCAGGAGCGTGAGGCCAAGCTCGACGCCTGGCGTGAAGCCGGTTGCGACGTAGGTGATGCCTTCTGCGGCCTCTTCCTGCGTGTAGCTGGCCTGCTCGGTCGCCACAGCGGGAGCCGCGACCGGGGCTTCAGTCTCGGTCGGGGAGGGCGTCGCCGTCTCGGTCGCAGTCGGGGCGACGCTGGCGGTCTCCGTCGGCTCGAGCGTGGGCTCCTCGGTGAGCGTCGGCTCAGGCGCCTCCGTGGCCGTCTCGGTCGGCTCAGGAGTTGCCGTCTCGGTCTCCGTGGGCTCGGGAGTTGCCGTCTCGGTCTCGGTCGGCTCAGGCGTAGCCGTCTCGGTCGGAGCAGGCGTCTCCGTAGCTGCAGGCGCGACCGCAGCGAAGGCCGTCGACGCCTGGACACCCTCGGACTCGTAGAGCACGACGGAGTAGTCACCCTCGGCCCAGGCCTCGTCGCTCGTCAGCTCTGCACTGACGGCGCCGGAGGCGTCGACCTCGTGCGACGCGGTGCCCCATGACCAGTTGGTCTGGCCCTCAGGTCCGACGACGCGCACGTAGACGAGGTTGCCCGGCGTGAAGCCCGAGCCGGTGACCGTGACGCCGGACGCGTCTGCGGCGATGGATTCCTCGGAGACAGAGGCGGAAGCCGTGCTCGTGTCGCCGTCGACACTCGCATCGACCTGGTCGCCGTTCGCAGCGAACGAAGGCGCGGCCGTGACTGCGACTCCACCGGCGACGACGCCGAAGGCGATGACGAGGGCCGTGGTGCGAGCGCGAGCGCTCTTGAAGGTGTCGGAAAGCATGAGGGGACGCTAACACGGCGGATTATTGTGCGTCGAGGCCGAAATCGGGTCAAGCGACACGCGGAAAGTTCCTGATTCTCGTCAACACACCAGTCACATTGGTCACACTGACCTCAGGAATCGCACCTTCAACAGGGGTTTTCTCACAAACAGGAACGAGGCACCGCATCCAGGAACTGGATGCGATGCCTCGTGAAAAAAGTTCCTTCGGCGTGTCGGAACACACCGCGCAGAACCGCTGCGGGATGACTACTTGACGGTCACCGAAGCGCCGGCAGCCTCGAGGGCGTCCTTTGCCTTGTCAGCAGCTTCCTTGTTGACGCCCTCAAGAACGGCCTTCGGAGCACCGTCGACGAGTGCCTTCGCCTCACCGAGGCCGAGGCTCGTGAGTGCGCGCACCTCCTTGATGACCTGGATCTTCTTGTCGCCAGCGCCCTCGAGGATGACGTCGAACTCCGTCTTCTCCTCCTCTTCGGGTGCGTCTGCTGCTGCAGCAGCAACGCCTGCAACTGCAACGGGAGCAGCAGCGGTGACCTCGAAGGTCTCCTCGAACGCCTTGACGAACTCGCTGAGCTCGATGAGCGTGAGCTCCTTGAATGCTGCGATGAGCTCTTCAGTCGTGAGCTTTGCCATGTTTTTTCTCCTTGTGTGTTGTTCTAGCCGCGAGATCCCGTAGGACTAGTTCGCGGACTCCTGCTTTTCGCGCAATGCCTCGACCGTGCGAACAGCCTTGGCTGCAGGCGCGGTGAACAGGTATGCGGCACCGAACAGCGAGGCCTTGAAGGCGCCGGCAAGCTTGCCGAGCAGAACTTCGCGGGACTCGAGGTCGGCGAGCTTGTTGACCTCTTCTGCACTGAGGGGGTTTCCGTCGAAGAAACCGCCCTTCAGGACAAGCTGAGGGTTGTCCTTGGCGAAGGTACGAAGACTCTTCGCGACTGCGACGGGGTCGCCATGCACAAACGCGATTGCGCTCGGGCCGGCCAGCTCGTCGTCGAACGCGGTGATTCCGGCGTTGTTCGCCGCAATCTTCGTCAGCGTGTTCTTCACCACGGCGTAGCTTGCGTGCTCACTGATCGAGCGACGCAGCGTCTTGAGCTGCGCAACAGTGAGACCGCGGTACTCAGTCAGCAGGACGGCGGTCGAGTTCTGGAACAAGTCCTGAAGCTCGGCAACAGTTGCTTCCTTGGTCGCCATGGCACTCCTCTCTCTCTTGCACGTGCATGACGTTTGTCATTCACGCACCGCAGGCGCATCTTCGATGCACAACACACAAAAAAGCTCCGGTCGCAGGTGGACCGGAGCTGAGAGGATGCGCTTGCGCGCAGAGCAGATCTGCTTCGTTCACCTGCGCGGGACGTTCTTGCGAACCTTCGTTCGTGTGCGTTCTCACGCACAACGAAGACCTGCGGTCTTGGGCTTCCGAAAGAGTACATGCTCGCGCGGCGATCGTCAACGCGAGTCGCGGAGACTCTTGATGAGGAGGCTGGCGCTGGGGTGAGAACGCTGACCCTCGACGGCATACAGCTCGGTGCGGGGCGAGCCGAGCAGCGGGCGCACGACCACCCCCGGCATGTGAAATCGGGCCACCGACGCTGGCAGGATCGAGGCTCCGACGCCCGCCGCGACCAGGCCGAGAACCGTCTCCTGGTGCACGACGCTCTGCACGATGCGCGGCACAGCCTGGGCTCCCCCGAGCCAGGACATGACGGCCGAGACGAAGCCGGGCATGAGCTCGAACGGGAAGAGCACCACCGCCTTCTCGTGAAAGCTCCCGGGTGCAACGACCGCCTCGTCGGCAAGTGGGTCACCCGCCGGGAGCACCGCCACCAGGTCCTCCCCCTCGAGCAGGATGGCGCGGAGGCCGGGAACGGCGAGTGGGTCGCGGAGGATTCCGACGTCCAGCTCGCCTTCCAGCAGGAGCGTCACCTGCTCGGCGCTCGTGAGGGACCGCGGCTCGAGCTGGATGCGCGGCCTGAGCAGCTGGAACGCCCGCAGCCCCCTGGGCAGCACGCTGTAACTAGCCGAGCTCACGAAGCCGATGCGGAGCCTTCCGGCCGCCCCCGCTGCGACGTCCCCGAGGTCAGAGACGGCCCCGTCCAGATCGTCGAGAACTGCTCCGACTCGCTGTCGGAACATCCGGCCGGCCGCAGTGAGCGAGACGCTCCGCGTCGTCCGCTCGAACAATGCCACGCCGAGCTCCTCCTCGAGCTTGCGGACGGCGACGGTCAACGGGGGCTGCGTCATGTGGAGACGTGCCGCAGCACGACCGAAGTGCAGCTCGTCGGCGACGGCGACGAAGTACCTGAGCTGGCGCAGTTCCATGACTTCCATTCGTGACGCATATCAAATGCTCTGCAAATGATATTGGACACAGACGAACCGCGGTGGCCTACTGGAGGTCGAGCACCATTCGAGCACCACTCGATCAACCTCGCAGGGAGCGGATATGACCGACACGATCGTCATCGGCGCGGGACTCGCCGGCGCAGCAGCCGCCTGGCATCTCGCCCAACGCGGACACCATGTGACCGTTCTCGAGCGGACGACCCCGGCGAACGAGCACGGCAGCTCCCACGGCTCCGCTCGGATCTTCCGGTATGCGTACCCCGAGCAGACCTACACAGACCTCGTCGTGCGGTCGAAGGCGGGCTGGGACGAGCTGCAGCGTGTCAGCGGCACGCAGCTCATCCGCCCGACCGGCGCACTCGACCACGGGAACATCCGCGACCCCGCGGGCCTCGCGGCCGTGCTGGAAGCCGCAGGCGTCGAGCACGAGCTCCTCAGCGCCGAAGCGGCCAAGCAGCGCTGGCCGCAGTTCCGGTTCGAGACCGACGTGCTCTGGCATCCGGGGGCCGGAGTTCTCGACGCTGGCGGGACCGTCGACGCACTCCTGGCCGCCGCATCCGCAACCGGGATGCTCGAGCTGCGCACCTCGTGGCCCGTCGCCCGCGTCGAACGCACCGGCAGCGGCTACCGCGTGCATTCGGCCGACGGATCGACGCTCGACGCGGACAGCATCGTCGTCGCCGCCGGCGGCTGGCTCCCGTCGCTCCTCGGAGAGCTGTCGCTGCCGACCGCGTTCCTCGACCAGTTCCCGAAACTCGAGGTGCGCCAGGAGCAGGCGTACCACTTCCCCTACCTGGATGATGCGGACTCTGGCCGCGATGCCGCCCCCTGGCCGACCTTCATCAGCAAGTCGCGTCAGCTGCAGACCTACGGGCTACCCGGCGGACGCGACGCCGACTGGCGAGGGCAGAAGGTCGCGCAGTTCAACGGCGGCAAGATAATCGACTCCGCACTCGCACAAGACGGCATCGTGGATGCGGCCAACCGCCGCGCGCTCATCGCGTATGCCGAGAAGTTCCTCCCAGGCGTGCGGCCGGAGCCGTTCGCCGAGACGACCTGCCTGTTCACGACGACACCGAGCGAGGACTTCGTGATCGACCGGGTCGACAACCTCGTGGTACTTTCGGCCTGCTCTGGCCACGGCGGGAAGTTCGCTCCGCTGCTCGGGGAGCTCGCCGCCGACCTGCTCACCGGAGCGGGCACCGTTCCCGATGAATTCCGCATCGCCGCGACGACAGGAGCCGCAGCATGACCACGACCACGACCACGTCGAACGCCGCTCACCCGAGCTCCGTGTCCGCGCTCATGCGCGAGATCGAGCACCTCGGGCGCGACCGGACGCGGGGCGGCTACAGCAGGCCCGTGTACTCGCATCCCGAGTTCGAGCTCCGCGAATGGTTCCTCGCCGCAGCCTCGGCCCGCGGGCTCGACGTCGAGATCGATGCCAACGGCATCATCTGGGCCTGGTGGGACCGCCCAGACGGCAACCGCTCCGGCGCCCTCATCACGGGCAGCCACCTCGATTCTGTTCCAGGGGGCGGCGCCTTCGACGGACCCCTCGGGGTGACGGCGGCCCTCGCCGCCGTCGACCTCCTCCGCAGCGAGGGCCGCCAGCCCACCGTCGCCATCGCCATCGCTGTATTCCCGGAGGAGGAGGGCTCTCGCTTCGGCGTGGCCTGCCTCGGCTCCAGGCTCCTCACGGGCGCCATCGACCCGGACCGGGCCCGGTCACTGCGGGATGCGGACGGCACGACCTTCGCGGAAGCGTCGGCCTCGGCCGGCTTCGACCCCAGGTATCTCGGCCCAGACCCCGCGAGAGTCGCGCAGTTCAGCGCCTTCATCGAGCTGCACGTCGAGCAGGGCCGCGGCCTCATCGACCTCGCCGGCCCCGTAGCGATCGGCTCATCGATCCTCGGCCACGGCCGCTGGCGAGTGAGCTTCACTGGCCAGGGCAACCACGCCGGAACAACGCTCATGGCCGACCGGCGCGACCCCATGGTCGCCGCAGCACGGCTGATCGTCGGCATCGAGGAGATCGCCCGCACCGTGCCGGGCGCCCGCGCAACCGTGGGTCGACTCGAGCCTGTCCCGGGCGGGACCAACGTCATCGCGTCCCGGGTCGACGCGTGGCTCGACGTGCGCCACCCGGACGACGACCTGACCGCTGCACTCGTCGAGCGCATCCGCACTCGAGCAAGCGAGGTGGCAGCCGAGCAGGGCTGCGAAGCAGTGCTCGTCGAGGAGTCGCTCTCGCCGACCGTGTCGTTCGACGCGAACCTCCGCGACACGCTCCAGCGCGCACTCCCCGAGGCGCCGGTGCTCGACACTGGAGCCGGCCACGATGCCGGAGTGCTCGCGGCGCACCTACCCACCGCCATGCTCTTCATCCGCAACCCGAGCGGCATCTCGCACTCCCCGGAGGAATACGTCGAAGACGCGGACGCCGACCACGGCGCGCGGGCGCTCGCGACGGCGATCATGGCAACCTCGGCAGTCTCGCACTGACGTGCCGTGGCTGCACGACCTCGACTGACGTGCGTGGCCGACGGGGGCGACGCGCCGGGAACTTCCGCGGCAACGGCGCCTGGTACCAAATTTGTCGGTGGTGTGGGGAGAAGTAGCAGCCCCTTTTCTTCCGACAGACGGCACTCCCTGCCGAATCTGTCGGTGGTGTGCGAAAGAATAGCCAGATGGTCATGTTCCGCCCGAGCCACGACGTCGACGAGACGTCCTGGTTCGGCGAACCCAGGATCGAAACCAAGACAGCGCCGAAGTCGCGGCGGCGAGACCGCGAGCTCTACGGCCCCGCCGCGCTCGTCGACTACGTGGCGCCGCCCGCGCCGATCCTGCAGGAGCAGCCGCGCACGAGTGGTGGACTCACGGAGGTCACCGCTGAGCCGCTGCCGCGCTTCTACACCTCAGAGACCCGGCCCGCATCAGAAGCATCACCCCTCTCGGCAAGCGAGGTAGGCGTCTGGCGCGCCCACGTACCGGCCTCCGCCGAGACCGCCGCCATCGAGCTCCCGGCAACCCGCGAGGTCGAGGCGATGAGCGCCCACCTCCTTCGAGTGCTCGCCGACTCCAACGACCGCGCGGCCTGGCTCAAAGCCCGCTCCGACGGCGTCACCGCAACCGACGCGGCGCGACTCGCGACCCCCTCCTCGGTCAAACAGGTCGTCAAGGACAAGGTCATGGGCACCTCCTTCAACGGCAACGCGTACACCGACTTCGGCCGGCAGCGCGAGCCGGAGATCGCCAGGTGGGTCATGGAGCGCCACGGCATTCCCGCGAGCGGCCTCCTCTTCCACGCCGAGGCGTCGAAGAGCCACCTCGCGACCCCCGACGGACTGCACTGCGACGAGGAAGGACGCATCCTCCTCGCCGAGATCAAGACCACCAACAAGGTCTGGAAGCGCATCCCCCGCTCGTACATGCGGCAGATCTGGTGGCAGCAGTACGTGCTCGGCGCCGAACGGACCCTCATGGTCTGGGAGCGGCACCAGGACTTCATCGTCGTCGACCGCGAGCCGAAGTTCGTGTGGATCGACCGCGACGAGGCCGAGATCGCGAAACTCGTGACGCTCGCCAACGAAGTCCTCAAGGACGTCGAGAAGTACCGGGGCGAGTTCGCGCAGTACTCCTCGGGCAACGCTCCGCCGTTCCAGGGATATGGCAACACGCACAGCAGCAGCGACTACACGCAGTCGTTCTACGACGCCGAGACCTACGCGTAGCCAGCAGCCGCATAAGTGGGGCTCACATCCCCCGAGAGTCTCGCCTTCTGGGAGAGTCTCCCCTTCCGCGAGAGAATGGCGCGTATGACTGACGCCTCCGACCTCCAGCCCACCTCCGACACGATGCGCGCCGCCCTCCTCACAGGGATCGGCGGGCCCGAGATGATGCAGCTCGGCGAGACGCCCGTCCCGCTCACGCTCAACTCGGACACGCTCGTGCGCGTCAAGGCGGCGGGCGTCAACCCCATCGACGGCAAGACCCGTTCAGGCGCCGGCGCGTCCAAGGCGATCTCGAGCTTCCCCTCGACCCTCGGCGGCGAGTTCTCCGGGGTCGTCGTCCGCGCCCCCTACGAGCTCGCGCCTTTCCAGCCCGGCGATGAGGTCTACGGGATGCTCCTCTTCCCGCGCTACTCCGGCGCGTACGCCGAGTACGTCTCCATCCCGTTCATGAGCCTCGCGAAGAAGCCCGAGAACCTGTCGTTCATCGAGGCCGGCGGCGTTCCGCTCGCGGTACTCACCGCCTGGGCCGCAGTGGTGGAGGCCGGGGGCGTCTACACCGGACAGCGGGTCCTCATCCACGCCGGCGCGGGCGGCGTCGGCCACTTCGCCGTGCAGCTGGCGAAGTACTACGGAGCCCACGTCATCACCACGGCGTCCGAGCGCAACCACGACTGGCTGCGGGAGCTCGGCGCAGACCAGGTCATCGACTACCGCTCAGAGCGCTTCGAGGACGCCATCGCCGAGCCAGTCGACGTCGTCATCGACCTCATCGGCAACGTGAGGGATCAGACGGGGACCCGCTCGCTGCGGGTGCTGCGCGACGGCGGAACACTCATCAACGTGCCAACGGGCAGCTACCCGGAGCTCTTCGAAGAGGCCGCGGCCGAGAACCGCGGCATCGTCGCGTCGACCCTCAAGCTCTCGCCAGAAGGGCGCATCCTGCAGACCATCACGCAGCTCTTCGAGCAGGGCGCCCTGCAGACGCACGTCGACCGCGTCTTCCCCCTCGCCGAGGCCGGAGCTGCACAGGAGCTCATCGCAGAGGGCCACGTGCGCGGCAAGGTCGTCCTCGACATCGACGCCTAGTCCGGCAGGCACCGGCCGCCGTCAGGCCACGCTCTCCGCGAGTTCCAGCAGGTGGGCGCGCGTGAGCGCGGCCGCCGCTGGTGCGTCCTGCGCAGCGATCGCGTCGACGATACGGGTGTGGACGAGGTGGTCGGCGTCGCTGCCGAACTCGCTGCGAAGGCGCAGCATGCCGATCATCGCCTGCCTGCTGCGAGGCGCGAAGCCCTCGAAGAGCTCCGAGAGGATCTCATTGTGCGCCGCGGCGACGATGCTGCGGTGCAGAGCGGTATCCGCATCCACATGCGCCTCGATGCTCGATCGCTGCGCGTCGCGAGCATCGGCGGCCCGCCTCATCGCGAGCAACTCCTCGCTCGTGCGGCGCTCCGCGGCGAGCGAGGAGGCCTCGACCTCGACCGCGATGCGCGCTTCGATCACCGTCTGGATATCTGCACGCAGCAGCACAGCGTCCAGTGCCTCCGGGGCATCCAACGCAGTCACGAAGACGCCAGCGCCCTGCCTGGTGGTGAGCACGCCGCTCCCCGCGAGTTGGCGGATAGCCTCGCGAATGGTCGACCGTCCGACTCCGAGTTGGGGTGCAAGCGTCGTCTCCCCGGGGAGCTTCTGGCCGAGTTCCCACTCGCCTGCCCGAATGCGCTCGAGCAGCAGCTTGGCCGCCTGCGCGGCGAGTGGTTCACGGTGGAGGGTGCTCATGCTCCCATCATCTCGCACTCCCGCAACTCGCCTACTTGCCTGCTTATCTACTTGTCTGAGGAGTTGTGGTAGCTTCTCTCGCATGCCGCGCACTCCACTCACGCTTCTCTGCCACGGCGGGACCTCGCCTGACCGGTCCCCCGCCGTGGAGCTGAGACGCGCGCCGGTCGTCACGCTCGCACGACAACCAAGGACACGACCATGCACAGCAGCGCATCCCGGATCTCTGCCCCAACCGGCCCGATCCCGAACAACGCACCGCACTGGAACCGCCAGCGCCACTCGCAGATGCCATCGCACCGATACCGCGACGTGTACTCGCGAGTGGAGGTGCCCCTGACGGAACGCGACTGGCCCTCACGCCGACTCACGGCAGCGCCCCTCTGGGTGCCAGTCGATCTCCGCGACGGCAATCAGGCCCTGTCGGAACCGATGGACCCAGACCGCAAGCGGGTCTTCTTCGAGCTCATGATCCGCATGGGCTACAAGGAGATCGAAGTCGGCTACCCCTCCGCCTCGCAGACGGACTACGACTTCGTGCGTCGAATCGCGACAACCGAAATCGCACCGGAAGACGTCACGATCGTCGTGTTCACGCCAGCGCGTCGCGACCTCATCCAGCGCACAGTGGACTCGATCCAGGGAATCAGGAACCCCGTCGTCATCCACCTCTACACCGCCACGGCGCCGGCCTGGCGCGATGTTGTCCTCGGGAAGAGCAAGCAGCAGCTGAAAGAACTGATCCTGGCCGGGGGAAGAGATGTCCTCGAGCTCGCCGGCCACCTGCCCAACGTCCGATTCGAATTCTCGCCAGAGGTGTTCAACCTCACAGAACCCGACTACGTGATCGACATCTGCGACGCCATGACAGAGCTCTGGACGGCAACCCCGGAGCGGCCGGTCATCCTGAACCTCCCCGCCACGGTGGAGGTCGCGACCCCGAACGTCTACGCGGATCAGATCGAGTACATGCACAAGCGCCTCGCGAGGCGCGACTCCGTGATCCTCTCCGTGCACCCCCACAACGACCGTGGGACGGGAATCGCCTGTGCCGAGCTCGCGATGCTCGCCGGTGCGCAGCGAGTGGAAGGCTGCATCTTCGGCAACGGTGAGCGCACCGGCAACGTCGACATCGCAGTCCTCGCATTGAACCTGCACGCGCAAGGCATCGACCCGATGATCGACTTCTCGGACATCGACGAGGTTCGGCGAACCGTGGAGTACAGCAACCGCCTCGAGATCCACCCGAGGCACCCCTACGCAGGAGACCTCGTCCACACCGCCTTCAGTGGGACGCACCAGGACGCCATCAAGAAGGGACTCGCCGAGCATCGCTCCCGCGCCGCCCTCGACCTGCGGCCAGAACGCGAAACCGAGTGGCGCGTGCCCTACCTGCCGATCGACCCCGCCGACATCGGGCGCAGCTACGACGCCGTCATCAGAGTCAACTCGCAGTCAGGCAAGGGCGGCATCGCCTACCTGCTGGAGGCCGACTACGGCATCGAACTCCCCCGACGCCTGCAGATCGACTTCGCCAGACGCGTCCAGGAGCACACCGATACCAATGGCCTGGAAGTCGGGGCGGCACAGCTGCTCGAGCTCTTCGATCGCAGCTACCTGCGCGTCGAGACGTCGGGCCTGGAATTGCTCGACTTCAGCGTCGAAACCCGTGACGATGTCGCGCGCACGCGCATTCGCGTGAGTGTCGACGACATCGAGCACACCGGCATGTACGACGAGCTCGGGCCCGCAGAGGCCGTCACCCAGCTCCTCGCCGGCGCGGGAATCTCCGTCGACATTCGCTCGCTCCACCAGACAGCGCTCGGTGCGGGCAACAGCAGCGATGCCCTGACGCTCCTGGAGTACAACGACTCGTCAGGCGCACACTGGGTCGCCGGCCGAGACCGGTCGGTGCTGTCGGCAACCGTGCAGGCGATCCTGAGCGCGGCACGACGCCAGCTCGCAGCGCTCGAACGCGCGTAGCCTCCGCCGCGGGAAGCCAAGAACGGCCCAGTCCGAAGACTGGGCCGTTCTCGCGTGGCGGATGCGGGGCATCCACCTGAGCTGTGCAGCTCGCGGCAGACTAGATCGCGTTGACGTCCAGCGGGATGCCGGGGCCGAAGGTGGTCGAGACGACAGCCTTCTGGATGTAGCGGCCCTTCGAGCTCGACGGCTTGAGGCGAACGACCTCGTCGAGAGCTGCGCGGAGGTTCTCGCCGAGCTGCTCCGACGTGAACGCCGACTTGCCGACGATGAAGTGCACGTTGGAGTGCTTGTCGACGCGGAACTCGATCTTTCCGCCCTTGATCTCGGTGACTGCCTTGGCCGGGTCGGTCGTGACCGTTCCGGTCTTCGGGTTCGGCATGAGGCCACGGGGTCCGAGGACCTTTCCGAGGCGTCCGACCTTGCCCATGAGGTCAGGGGTGGCGACCGCGGAGTCGAAGTCGGTCCAGCCGTCTGCAACGCGAGCGATGAGCTCGTCGCCGCCGACCTCGTCAGCACCAGCAGCGATAGCCGCCTCTGCCTTGTCACCCGTCGCGAAGACGATGACCTTGGCCGTCTTGCCGGTGCCGTTCGGCAGGCTGACGGTTCCACGAACCATCTGGTCAGCCTTGCGAGGGTCTACACCCAGGCGAAGAGCGACCTCGACGGTGCTGTTGAACTTGGACGAGCCGGTCTCGCGTGCGAGCTCGACGGCCTCGGCGAGACCGTAGAACTTGTCCTCGCCGATCTTCTCTGCCGCGGCACGGTATGCCTTGGACTTAGCCATGTTGTTCTCCTTCAAGAGTTGCGGTTGCGAGCCTGGCCGGCTCTCCCGCGATGTTCAGTACCGCGCCCGAAGCGCGACGTGTGGTGTTGGGAGCGGGAAGGCCTTAGCCCTCGACCGTGATTCCCATGGAGCGAGCCGTACCGGCGATGATGCGCGACGCCATGTCGATGTCGTTCGCGTTCAGGTCGGACTGCTTCTGCTCGGCGATCTCGCGGACCTGGGCGGCGGTGAGCTTGCCGACCTTGGCCGTGTGAGGCGTCGGGGAGCCCTTCTTGACGCCGGCAGCCTTCTTGATGAGCTCGGCAGCAGGAGGGGTCTTCAGGATGAAGGTGAACGAACGGTCTTCGTACACGGTGATCTCGACGGGGATCACGTTGCCACGCTGCGACTCGGTAGCCGCGTTGTAGGCCTTGCAGAACTCCATGATGTTGACGCCGTGCTGACCGAGCGCGGGGCCGATAGGAGGAGCCGGGTTAGCGGCGCCAGCCTGGATCTGCAGCTTGATCAGACCCGAGACCTTCTTCTTGGGTGCCATGTCTTTTCCTTCTTTCGATTCGAACTCCGCGCTGATGCGCGGCGCTCTCCCGGTGGCCCGGCGGTTCCGGACTCCGGTGGTTTCTGAGGGCAGCAGCCCTATTGGAGCGAGATCTAGAGCTTCGTGACCTGGTCGAAGCTGAGCTCGACCGGCGTCTCGCGCTCGAAGAGCGACACGAGCACGGTGAGCTTGCCGCTCTCGGGCTTGATCTCGCTGATCGAACCGGTGAGCCCCTCGAAGGAGCCCTCCTTGATCGTGATGGTCTCGCCGATCTCGAAGTCGATCTCTGCGATGGGCTGGCGCTTCTGGAGGCCAGCCTGACCGGAAGCGTTCGCCTTCGCGGGTGCTTCAGCGACTTCGACCAGACTCTTCAGCATCTCAAATGCTTCGTTGAAGCGCAACGGGGTCGGGTTGTGGGCGTTGCCCACGAAGCCGGTCACACCCGGGGTGTGACGGACAACCGACCAGCTGTCCTCGTTGAGCATGAGGCGAACGAGCACGTATCCGGGGATGCGGACGCGCGTGACCATCTTGCGCTGGCCGTTCTTGATCTCGACCACGTCTTCCATGGGGACTTCCACCTGGTAGATGAAGTCGCTCATGTTCATGGACTCAGTGCGCTGGTGAAGGTTCTGCTTCACGCGACGCTCGAAGCCGGCGTAGGTGTGGATGACGTACCACTTGCCCGGCTTGAGGCGCAGTTCGCGCTTGAAGGTCTCGTACGGGTCGACGTCCGGGTCTTCCTCGAGAGCCTCGACCTCTTCGTCCTCGGTCGCGGCAGCCGCGGCGGCCTCTTCCTCGCTCGTGTCGATCTCGAGGACATCGTTGACGATCGCGTCGACCTCGGGGTCGACGACGTCAGCGCCTTCTCCGTCGTCGAGGTCTTCCTCGGTCACGACTTCGTCGGACTCTTCGATCTCGTGGGCCGCGTCGAACTCTGCGTCGATGTCGCGGTCACCCTCCTGGGCCTCTACGACTTCGGAGTCCTGCTCCAGGGCGGTCTCGTAAAGACCGTTCGGGTCGGCGACGTTCGGGTCTGACACGATTCCTCATCTCGATTCTGTGATGCTGGGCTGCTCGCCCGTTGTCGGTGGAGGCCTGTGAGCCGGTGGAGAGCTTGGCGCGCTCCGGCTACTCCGTCGGGACCGGCGTCGCGGCCGGCTCGCTCGGGAAGAACGAGCTTCCCTGACCGAAGACCCACGAAGCGCCCCACCCGAAGAGCAGGTCGAGCACCGTGACGAGCGCCATCATGAAGATGACGAAGACGAGCACGACGCCCGTGAACTTGAAGAGCTCGGCCCGGGTCGGCGTGACGACCTTCTTGAGCTCGCCCATGACCTGACGGAAGAAGAGAGCGATACGGCCGATGATGCCGCGCTTCGGCTCGGAGCCTCGCTTTGACTCGGCGACGTCTGTCGCCTCATCTGACTTGCTTGGACTCACGCGCTCTCCCTTTCGATGGTTGAGACCTTCGATGGTGGGCCCCGTAGTGGGTGCGTTCAGCACCGAAATGCAGGGCGGACAGGACTCGAACCTGCAACCTGCGGTTTTGGAGACCGCTGCTCTACCAATTGAGCCACCGCCCTTTGCGTGAACACCGGATGCGTGCATCCGTTCACCCTGATACCGTCTGCAGCCGTTCCATAGGGAACAGTTTCAGGCGCGGTTCAGTATGTCGCTTTCGGCAACCAGGAAAGCATACGACAGGTGCCACACGGAAGTCCAACGCGGGCGCAACTCGCTGACGAGGCGTGGCCGCCGGACCTAGACTCAGGGCCATGGTTTCCGACTCACGTCTCTCCCCTCGCATCGCCGCGATCGCCGAATCCGCAACCCTCAAGGTCGACGCGAAGGCCAAGGCCCTCAAGGCCGCTGGCCGGCCCGTCATCAGCTACGCAGCGGGCGAGCCCGACTTCCCAACTCCGCAGCACGTGGTCGACGCCGCCCTCGTCGCCGTGAGCGACCCCAAGAACCACCGGTACACGCCGGCACCTGGCCTGCCGGAACTCCGCGAGGCCATCGCCGAGAAGACGAAGCGCGACTCGGGGTGGGATGTCCCCGCCTCGCAGGTCATCGTCACGAACGGCGGCAAGCAGGCCGTCTACCAGGCCATCAACACCGTGGTCGGCGCGGGCGACGAGGTCATCCTCCCCGCCCCGTACTGGACCACGTACCCCGAGGTCATCCAGCTCGCGGGAGGCACCACCGTTCCCGTGTTCGCCGGTGCCGACCAGGAGTACAAGGTCACCGTCGACCAGCTCGAAGCCGCACGCACCCCCGCCACGAAGGCGATGCTCTTCGTCTCGCCGTCGAACCCGACCGGTGCCGTCTACTCCGAGGCCGAGACGCGCGCCATCGGCGAGTGGGCCGCTGAGCACAGCATCTGGGTCATCGCCGACGAGATCTACCAGAACCTCACGTACGACGGCGTCCGCGCAGTGTCCATCGTCGAAGCGGCCCCAGCGGTCGCCGACCGCACGATCCTGGTCAACGGCGTCGCGAAGTCGTTCGCGATGACCGGGTGGCGCGTCGGATGGATGGTCGGCCCCATCGACGCCATCAAGGGGGCAGGCAACCTGCAGTCGCACCTCACGAGCAACGTCAACAACATCGCGCAGCGAGCCGCACTCGCCGCGCTCACCGGGCCGACCGAGCCCGTCGAGCAGATGCGCCTCGCCTTCGACCGCCGCCGCACGACGATGGTCGAGGAGCTGAGCAAGGTCAACGGCTTCCGCGTGCCGACGCCAGAAGGTGCCTTCTACGTATACGCCGACGTGCAGCAGCTCATCGGGAAGGAGATCGAGGGGCGCCAGATCAATTCCTCGCTCGACCTCGCCGACCTCATCCTCGACGTGGCCGAGGTCGCGGTCGTGCCAGGTGAGGCGTTCGGCCCATCCGGCTACCTGCGCCTCAGCTACGCGCTCGGCGACGACGCGCTCCTCGAGGGCGTGCAGCGCCTGCAGAAGCTCTTCGCGGGCGTCGAGCTCTAGCGAGCCCGCGCCCGAAGCCGGCGCCAGCAGCCGCGCGTCCCCGAACCCGCGCATCCGCTTCGCCGAATAGGCCAGTTTCACCCCATCCTGACGCTCAGGATGGGGCGAAACTGGCCTATTCGGGCTTCGCGGGCCGGCCTGCGAGCGGGCGAGCGAGCGAGCGCGGGCGGGCGGGCGGGCGAGCGGGCGAGCGCGCGCGGGCGAGCGAGGGGCGAGGGGCGAGCGCGAGCGGGCGAGCGGGCGGGCATGAGCAGGCTCGCGAGTGGGCGTGGCTACGGCGTCGTAAAGGAGATCTCCGCGACCTTCTGCGAGATGCGGGAGGTCGGGTCGTCCAGCTCCCCACTCCACGCGTTCGCCAGGATCGTGATCTTGGTACCGGTCGAAGGCATGTAGCGGGACGCCATCATGCCCTCGGAGCCGTCCGACCAGCGCAAGCGCTGCGCGAGGAGCTCAAGTTCGTAGCCGCCTGCACCCTTCAGGACAAGCGGAACGGGGTCGCCGACCGCCTCCGGCTTGGCGGTGAACTGCAGCGACGCCGAGTTCAACTCCGACCTCGTCATGTCCTCGTCCCGATATTCGCTCTTGTGCAGGTTCTCCTGCGCGATCGAGAAGTAGGCACCGGATGCTGGGTCGCTCAGGATGTAGAGGTTCGGCTGCCGTTCGGAGATGTCCTGCTCCCATCCGCCGAGGGGCGGGTTCACGACGGTGATGCCGTTCGGGAACACGACGTCGGTCGTGATCGGGATGAACCCGGGAACAGCATCCTGAGGCGCGGCAGGCATGAGCGTGCTCGTTGGCACGGGGGTCGACGTCGCCGCGTTCGGGTCGGCGCCGCCGACGGGGATGGTGGGGTCGTTCGGCGAACTGAACGCCATGAAGAGGCCCACGACCAGGGCGACGATCGCGACGCCGCTGATGCCGACGCCGAGGAGCAAGCCGACAGGGCGCCTGCGCTGCTTCTGCACCTCAGGGTCTTCGCCGAGCTCCCGACGCCGTGGTTGGGGTGTCGCCTGCTGCTGCGGGGCGTAGCGAGGCGGCGGGGCGCCAGCCGGCAGATGCGACGGTGGCGCCTGAACGAACGGCGCCTGCCCAGGGATGCCGGTCTGCGGCTGGCCCGGGAACTGCCCGGGATGCTGTGGCTGGCCGTGCGCGGGAGGTCGCCCGGGAGCGGGAAACTGGCCCGGCGCGCCGAAGCCGCCAGGAGCCTGGCCAGGTCCGGCGCCGGGGTGCGGGGACTGCCCGGGAACCGGCGGCTGCCCGTTCGGCGGCGCGCCCCATGGGAGCTGCTGACCAGAGCCCTGCCGACCGGGACCTTGCTGACCGGGCTGCTGCCGCGGCCGCTGCTGATCAGAGCCCTGCTGACCGGGCCCCTGCTGACCAGAGCCCTGGGCTGGCGGTCCGCCCCACTCGCCCTGACCACCCTGAGGAGCGGCACCCGGCTGCTGCCGGCGGGGGTCGAACCCGCCGTTCTGACCCGGCGGTGGCGTGAGGGGCGGTTGCGTCATGCCTGCGAGAGTACCGCCCGCGCCAGGCAGCTGTCTTGAGAGCAGCCTTGGTGCGGGCGGTACCTGTGTCGGCGCGGCGGTCAGTCGAAGATGCGTCGCAGCAGGTTCGTATCGGCGAGGTCGACGAGTTCGTCTCCGCGCCCGGAGAGCACTGTTCGCAGCGCGTAGAGGGTGAAGCCCTTGACCTGCTCGGCAGTGATGGTCGGCGGGATGGACAGCTCCTGCCGTGCGGTCACGACGTCGATGAGCGCGGGCCCGTCGTGGGCGAAGGCTTCGCGGAGGGCGGCCTCGAGGTCGTTCGGGTTCTCGACGCGCTGCCCGTGGATGCCGACCGCCTTGGCTACCTCGGAGAAGTCGGGGTTGTCGAGGTCGGTGCCGTAGTTCACGAATCCGGCGGCCTTCATCTCGACCTCGACGAAGTTCAGCGACGAGTTGTTGAAGACAATGATCTTCACGGGCAGCTTGCTCTGCTTGAGCGTGAGCAGCTCCCCCAGAAGCATCGCAAGTCCGCCGTCTCCCGCGAGCGCCACCACCTGGCGCCCCGGGAAGGCTGTCTGGGCGCCGACCGCCTGCGAGAGGGCGTTGGCCATGGAGCCGTGGCTGAACGAGCCGATGAGCCTCCTCTGGCCGTTCATCTCGAGGTAGCGGGCCGCCCAGACCACCGGGGAACCGACATCCGGGATGAAGACGGCGTCGTGGCTCGCGAGCTCGCTCACGAGCCGCGCAACGTACTGCGGGTGGATGGGGGCTCGACCCCGGTCGTTGTCGGCGAGCGCGTCGAGCTCTTTCCGAGCCTTCCGGTAGTGCTTCACGGAGGCTTCGAGGTGCTTGCCGCTCTTGTTGGCCTCGAGGAGCGGGATGAGGGCTTCGAGGGTGTCGCCGACGTCGCCGACGAGTCCGAGATCGAGGGGCGTTCGCTTGCCGAGCTGCTCGCCGCGGATGTCGACCTGGATGATCTTCGCCTTCGACGGGTAGAACTGCTGGTACGGGAAGTCGGTGCCGAGCATGAGGAGTGCATCGCAGTCTTCGATGGCACGGTAGCCGGAGGAGAAGCCGAGCAGCCCCGTCATGCCGACGTCGTAGGGGTTGTCGTACTCGATGAACTCCTTCCCGCGGAGCGCGTGCACGATGGGTGCCTGCAGGGCCTCTGCGGCGGCCAGCAGCTGCGCGTGTGCGCCCTGTGTGCCAGCGCCACCGAGAATGGTGACCTTCTTCGCCGAGTTGAGGATGTCGGCGGCCCGCGACAGCTCGGCGTCGGCCGGTCGCACGACCGGCTTTGCGGGGAGGATGGGTGCCGACTTGCGGCGTCCTGCGCTCTCCTGCAGGAAGATCTCCCCGGGAATCACGACGACGGCCACGCCTCGCTTCTCGACCGCGGCGCGCATGGCGATCTCCAGGATCCGAGGCAGCTGCTCGGGCACCCCCACCATCTCGCAGTACACGCTGCTCTCACGGAAGAGCTCCTGCGGGTGCGTCTCCTGGAAGTAGCCGCTGCCGATCTCCGCGGACGGGATGTGGGCGGCGATCGCAAGCACGGGAACGCGGCTTCGGTTGGCGTCGTGCAGCCCGTTGATGAGGTGCAGGTTGCCCGGGCCGCAGCTGCCGGCGCACACAGCGAGCTCGCCCGTGAGCGCAGCGTCTGCGGAGGCGGCGAAGGCGGCGGCCTCCTCGTGTCGCACGTGAGACCAGGCGACCGTGTCGTTTCGTCGGATGGCGTCAGTGAACCCGTTGAGCGAGTCTCCGGGTAGCCCGTAGACGCGCTCGACTCCGGCATCGTGGAGGATATCGACGATCGTGTCAGCGACTGTAGTCATGGCGTGATCCTCTGCCTTGAAACGGGGAGCCAGCCGAGCGCTGGACTGGCGACGAACCGATGTGGGTGATATGTCGTCGGCTACGCCTGACTGACACGCACCATGTTGCCGGAGGGGTCACGGAATGCGGCATCTCTGACGCCCCAGAACTGGTCGGTGGGCTCCTGCAGCACCTCGACTCCGCCCGTCGCCAGTACCCTCTCGAACAGCGAGTCGAGGTCGCTCGTTCGGAAGAGGAGGCCGGGCAGCTCCCCCTTCGCCAGCAGCGCTGCGAGCGTGTCGCCGTCTTCCTCCGAACGCCCCGCCTTCGGGTGCGAGAGCACGATCTCGAGCTCCGGCTGCCCCGGGGCGGAGAGCGTGACCCAGCGGAACCCCTCATTCGGAACCTCGCTGCGCACCTCCAGGCCGAGGGCGTCTCGGTAGAACACGAGCGCCGCATCAGGGTCGTCGGTGAACACGTGCACATGGCTGAGTGAGAGCGTCATGTGTCCGATGCTAGGACCGGCCACCGACATTCACTTCTTCGAAACTGCTCAGAGACGCGCCTGCCCGTCGCCGGCCCCGCGTTCCGACATTCCTGGTCGGTCGCGCACTCGGCGCGGCCGCCCCCAGATCTGCGAGGTGCAGCTCGGGATGACGACGCTGCCGCTGTGATCGCGCGCCCGGTAGGCGCTCGGCGACTCTCCGACGATCTCCGCGAAGCGGCTGCTGAACGAGCCGAGACTCGTGGCCCCGACCGCCGTGCACGCGTCCGTCACGCTCACCTCGCCGCTGCGCAGCAGCGCCTTCGCGCGCTCGATGCGCCGTGTCATGAGATGGGCATACGGAGTCTCGCCGTACGCCTCTCGGAAGCGTCGACTGAAGTGAGCCGTCGACATGTGGGCCGCCTTCGCCATGGCCGGCACGTCGAGCGGGCTCGCGAACTCCCGGTCGATGAAGTCTCGCGCACGACGAAGACGGCGCAGCTCATCGAGATCGGTTGAGGCCATGGCACCAGTATGTGCGAGTGTGTCCGCCCAGGCCCGAGCAGCTTGAGTGCAAGAACTCGCGAACAGGCCCCACCGCGGCCCGGTGCAGCGGACAGTGCATGCAAGTTGGTCAGCGGCGGCGCGCGGCCGCGCCTCCCCCGATCGGTGGATGCGCATCCGCCGGTCGGACCCTGTCGCGCACGCCCAGCAACGCGTTTGATTGCACCATGAGCACACAAGCAGCCATCGAGGTCGCCGACCTCGTCAAACGCTACGGCGACCGCGATGTCGTCGACCGTCTCTCCTTCGAGGTCCGACACGGCGAGGCCTTTGCCTTCCTCGGCCCCAACGGCGCTGGCAAGAGCACCACGATCGAGATCCTCGAGGGCTTCCGCACGGCGACCTCGGGTACCGCGCGCGTCCTCGAGCAGGACCCGGCCCGCGGCAACGCCGAGTGGCGAGACCGAATCGGCGTCGTCAGCCAGTCGAGCGCCGACATCGAGCGCTACTCGGCCCGGGAGGTGCTGCGCCACTTCGCAAGCCTCTACCGAAACCCTCGCGCCGTGGACGACACCATCGAGCGGTGCGGCATCGCCCCATTCGCGTCGCAGCGAGTCGGTCGCCTCTCCGGTGGCCAGAAACGGCGAGTGGATGTCGCGCTCGGCATCATCGGCAACCCGGAGGTGCTGTTCCTCGACGAGCCGACAACCGGGTTCGATCCCAACGCGCGCCGCGAGTTCTGGGGCCTCATCCAGCAGCTCAAAGGCGAGGGCATGACCATGGTGCTCACGACGCACTATCTCGACGAGGCGGAGCAGCTCAGCGACCGTGCCGGGATCATCGCCGCCGGGAAGCTCGTCGAGATCGGCGACATCGCGACGATCGGCGGGCCGAAATCGCGCACGCCGCGGGTTCGCTGGCAGGAGCAGGACGGCAGGTGGCGCGAGGAGACGACGGACGCGCCCGCACAGCTCGTCGGCGCGCTCGTCGAGCGCCTCGGCCCGGAACCCGCCGGGCTCACCGTGACCCGCCCGTCCCTGGAAGACGTCTACCTGGAGATCATCGGCGAGCAGCCAGCTGCCTCCCCCGGAACGCCCGCGACCGCCTCACCCGCCGCGGGACTCGCGACGACCGACGATGCAGCCCGCGCTGCAGCACCTGCAGGAGGAACGCGATGACCCGGACCGCAGTCTCGGGCGACGCGAAGTCGCCGCCGAGCATCCAGTCGCCCTCACGCACGCCGTCGAAGCCCAGGTCGACGATCGGCAACGGTCTTCGGCGCATCGCCTTCGAGCTGCGCGGCTACTTCAGGCAGACCGACCAGGTGTTCTTCGTCTTCCTGTTCCCGCTCGTCATGTTCGCGCTCTTCGCCTCGATCTTCAGCGGCGAGACGGTCGTCGACGACCCACGCTTCGCCGACGTGACGATGTCGCAGTACTACCTGACCGGAATGCTCGCGATGGCGATCCTCCTCTCCGGCATGCAGTTCCTCGGCATCGACATCGCCACCGAGAAGCACGAGGGCGGCCTCGCCCGACTCGGCGCGACACCGCTCAGCCCGGTGTCGTTCTTCATCGGGAAGATCGGGCTGGTCCTCATCACGTGCACGCTGCAGCTGGCGATGCTGATGGGGCTCGCGGTCCTCGCCTTCGACATCTCGCTGCCGGAAGATGGCGAGCTGTGGGCTCGCTTCGCCTGGCTCGCTGCCCTCGGCATCCTCTGCTTCGCCTCCCTCGGAATCGCGATCTCAGCGCTCCCTCGCTCAGCACGGTCCGCCTCCGCCATCGTGCTGCCGCTTGTGCTCGTGCCGCAGTTCCTCTCGGGCATCTACGTGCAGTTCTCGGTCCTGCCCGAGTGGATGCAGCAGGTGTCGAACCTCTTCCCCCTCGCCGGTCTCGTGCGCGGGATGCGCAGCGTGTTCCTACCAGATGCCTTCGCGGCCGCCGAGGTCGGAGGCACGTGGGGGCTGGGGGCCGCGGCGATCACGCTCGGCGTCTGGACCGTCATCGGGCTCGTCGCGAGCCTGCTCACCTTCCGCTGGAGTCGAGGGCGCAGTTGACGCTCCTGACCCGATCGTGCAGCACTGTCGGTGGGGTGCGGGAGGATGAGCGCATGGTCGACTTCTGGTTTCGGGATGGGCGCTGGTGGCACCTGCTGATCGTGGGCACGGCGCTCGCGAACACCTTCGTCGCGGGCTCGGTGGCGGCCTTCGCGGCCACCCAGTCCGAACGCTCCGAGGCGCTCGTGGCGACGGGGGCGCTCCTGCTCATCCCCATCGTGTGGCTCGCCTTTGGCGTCAGGTCGCTCACCGACCCGCGCCGCGGCGCGGTGCTGATCCTGCTGGTCACCCTGCTCGTGACGGTCTCGATGGTGCTCGTGCCCTGGACAGGCTTCGTGCAGACCCTCATCTATCCGCTCGTCTGGCTGGTGTGCGTGAGCGCGAGGCGGAGCATCCTCGTCTCGATCGGCATCGCGTTCGGCATCGGCGCGGTCTCCGCGCTGTACAACGGGGTCGAGGAGATCCCGGACATCCTTCCCGGCCAGCTCTTCAGCGTCGCGGCGACCTGCGGCATCGGGCTGTCGATCAGCTACGCCTGGCGTGTGGCTGACGAGCGACGCGAGCTGCTCGAGCGGCTCACTGCCTCCCAGGAGCACGTGCAGGAGCTCTCGCGGCTGAGCGGCGCCTCCGTCGAGCGGGAGCGCATCTCCAGGGACCTGCACGACACGCTGGCTCAGACGTTGGCCGGCCTCGCAATGCTGGCTGACCGCAGCGCGAAGGAGATCGGGCGGATGCGCGACGACGAGACCTCCGCGGGGGCTCACCTGCGGGAGGCGCTCTCGGCTCAGGAGGAACGGGCCGACCTCATCGCGTCGCTCGCCCGCGACGCCCTCGCCGAGGCGCGGGGCCTCATCGCCGAGAACGCGCCGGTGCGGTCGACCGACCCCGCGGAAGCGACCTTCGCAGATGCCTTGAGACGCCTCGTCGATCGGTTCCGGCGCGAGACGGGCGTGCTCGCCGAGGCCCGAATCGATTTGGAAGCCGGGGTGCTGGAGCGGGAGAGCGAAGTGGTCCTGCTGCGATGCGCGCAGGAGGCCCTGTCGAATGCGAGGAGGCACGCACATGCCACGAACGTGCAGCTCTCAGTGGAGCTCGGGGCCGCGAACGTGGTGCTGAACGTCGCCGACGACGGCCAAGGATTCGAGCCAGAGGCGGAGCCCACCGGATTCGGGTTGGACAGCCTCCGCGACCGCGCCAACGCGATCGGGGGCGGCGTTGACATCTCCAGCGCGCCAGGGCGTGGCACGATCGTGACCGTGACGATTCCTGCGAGAGCGAGCGCCGAGCGATGATCCGCATCCTGGTCGCCGACGACCACCCCATCGTGCGCGCCGGACTCGTGGGCATCTTCGAGGACGAGCCAGACATCGAGGTCGTCGCTGAAGCCGCCAACGGGGCCGACGCGGTTGCTCGCGCGACCGCGACGACGCCCGCCGTCGTCGTCATGGACCTGCGCATGCCAGGCACCGACGGTGTGAGCGCGACGAGGCAGATCCTGGCGGCGCTCCCCGAGACGCGCATCCTCGTCGTCACGACCTACGACAGCGACGACGCGATCATCGGTGCCATCGAGGCCGGCGCAAGCGGCTACCTGCTCAAGACAGCCAGCGGGGCAGTGCTCGTGGAGGCCGTTCGCCGTGTGGCCGCGGGAGAGCTGGCCCTCGCACCGTCGGTGACCGCGAAGCTCGTGGCTCAGACCCGAGCTGCCGGAGCAGCGGCAACCGACGGGCCGGGCACCGCGCTTCCGCCTGCCGGTTCGCTCGGTTCAGCCCCCGCGCTCAGCGAACGCGAGCTGCAGGTGCTGCAGCTCGTCGCCGACGGCCTGTCCAACCCTGAGATCGCGGTGCGACTCCGTATCGGTGAGGCGACCGTGAAGACGCACCTAGGCAAGGTCTTCGCGAAGCTGGAGGTCAACTCCAGGGTGCGCGCCGTGACGACGGGCCTCGACCTCGGCCTGCTCCGCCGGAGCTAGGCCGTCGGCGGCCACAGAAGGGCCCCTCATAGATTCAGGGCGCACGCGCGCGAAAGCGCGCCTCCCTGCTGCAGGGTCAGGCCTGAATGCTCTCCGCCCGAAGTCGTAGGCTTGCCGCATGAAGTCTGCCCGCGTCGCCCTGCTTGCACTCCCGACGATCGCACTCGCCGCGCTCGGGTTGAGCGGATGCGCCCCCGCGTCCACGCCGACCAGCGTCGCGAGCGACAACTACGGCGGCCTGCCGACAGGATTCGGCGAAGATGTCGGAGCCGGTGACATAGAGGGGCCGCTTGTCATGTGGCTCGACGAGGGCTCCTCGATCTCCGTCACGACGTGGGGCAGCTCAGGATGCCCGGCGATCCTCACCGAAGTCAACGCAGTGGACGCGCAGACCCTCGACCTGCAGTACCTCGAGGCCACCGCATACCCCGACCAGGCGTGCACGGCGGACTACGCCCCGCACACGAGCGAGATCGACCTCCCCGACGACGCCTCGGGCACGCCGTTGACGGTCACGGTCAGCTTCGACGGCGAGGAGCCCCGCGCCTCCGTCGTCCTCGACTGACCCGAGCATCCGGGTGCTCCGTGCATCCACCACCCTGCCCTGCCCTGCCAAGAGGTTGACGGGTATTCGCAGAGTCGATAGGGTCTCAGCACGCGCCTAGACAGAGAGGAGTCCCGATAATGCGTACGTTCACATTCAGCATTCAGCAGTCGGCGACTCGTTCCCTGGGCGCCCACATCTCCTAAGCTCCGTGTCGTGGGTGAAGTCTGCCCCCACACCCGACGGATACGCCGCGGCACAGCAGCCGCCGCCTTCGTCGACTGCACGGCAGTCACGTCTCTCGCGCTGCGTTAACGCGGCCCCGCTCGAGTGAGCGCCTTCTTCTTGCATGCCTTCTGTCGGAGAGACCACTCTCATGAATCACGTCCTGACCACCGTCCACACCTCCAACCCGAGCACCGTGCACGTCACGATCACGCCCACGTCCGCGTCCACGCCCATCTCCGCGGTGCACCCTTCGCTGCTCCACCGCATCGAGTTGCGCGTCGCGCTGTGGCTGCTCATGCGCAGCGCGCGGCGTCAAGAACCCGAACTGGACCACGCCGAGCAGCATCGTCGGCGCCGCAACATCTCGGAGCGCGCCCGCCGCGAGCAGGATGCACTCCGCGCCTGGTGCGCACAGTGCATGCACCACTGACACGCGTCCCGACAGGACGCTGGGTGCACCGAGAGGGAAGCCCCGAAGCGCGCACAGCGCTTCGGGGCTTCCGGCTCACCCTGCTGGTTTCGCCGGACTGTCCCTAGATCGTCAGGTCGACGAGGACCGGCTCGTTGACGAGCCGCACGCCATATTCCGCTTCGACGCGCGCGCGAACGAAGCGAGCGAGTTCAACGATCTGCTCGGCAGTCGCACCGCCGCGGTTCGTGATCGCGAGCGTGTGCTTCGACGAGATGGCGGCGTTCGATCCCGGCAGCGAGAAGCCCTTCCTCACACCGGCGTGGTCGATAAGCCACGCAGCGCTGAGCTTCACGAGCGGGGAGCCGTCTTCGTCCTTGCCCGCGTCGAACTTTGGCATCTCCGGCAGCTCGCTCGCGAACGAGGAGCGCACGATCGGGTTCATGAAGAAGGAACCGGACGAGACCGAGTCGCGGTCGTGCGCATCCAGCACCATGCCCTTCGAGGCGCGCAGGCGGATGACGGCGTCGCGCACGACGTGCACGGGCATCCGCTCGCCGAGCGGCACGCCGAGGGCGCGCGCGAGCTGGTCGTACCGGACGGGTTCGCTCTGGCCTTCCGGCATCTCCACGAGGTCGAGTTCAACGCGAGTCACGACGCCTCGCAGCTCGCCGCGCTTGATCGCGGAGGTGCGGTAGCCGAGACCGAGGTCGGCGGCGTTGATCCAGCGCACCGTATCGGCGTCGGCGTCGTAGAACTCGATGCGGGCGAGCACATCGGAGAGCTCCTGCCCGTACGCCCCGATGTTCTGCACTGGGGTCGCGCCGACGGAGCCGGGAATGCCGGCGAGCGCCTCGATGCCACTCCAGTTGCGAGCGACGGCGTAGTCGACGAGGGCGCTCCACGACTCACCGGCATCGATGCGCACGCGAGCCTGGCCCACCTTGTCGACGGGTCCGTCGAGCTGGTGGATGCCCTTCGTCACGACGTGCAGCACGGGCTCGTCGATGCGGTCATCGGTGGCGATGGTGTTGGAACCACCGCCGAGGATCAGCGGCTGCTCGTGGTTCGCGAACAGCTCCTCGGCCGCGGCGATCAGCTCAGGGCGCGTCGCCGGGGCGACGAGCTGCGTCGCCTCTCCACCGACCTGCGTGGTCGTGAGCTCGGAGAGCCTCGTCACGCGGTGGCCTCCGCGGGCAGCACGGCGGGAACCTCGCCGCGGAAGTCGGCGCGCACCTGCGACTTCGCGAGCACCGTCTGCCCGCCGAAGGACACGACGAGGTCGATGCGACCCACGCCATCCTCGCCGGCGAGCTGACCGATCTTCGCGACGATCGACACCTCCGCGCCGGCTTGCGGGTCGACGACGACGGGCCTCGTGAAGCGCACCTGGTAGTCGACGACGCGGCCAGGGTCGCCGAGGGCGTCGACGACGGGCTGCACTGCGACACCCATCGTGAGCATCCCGTGCGCGAGAACGCCGGGCAGGCCGACCGCTTCGGCGACGTCGTCGCGGTAGTGGATGGGGTTGAAGTCGCCAGATGCGCCGGCGTAGCGCACGAGAGTGTCGCGGGTGAGGGTGACGGTGCGCTCAGCGATGACGGTTCCGGCTTCGAGGCTCGTGAAGTCGGGGCGCGGAAGCTGCGCGACGGAGATCGTGTCAGTCATGCGGTCACTCGCTCTCGGTGGGCGTTGCGCGGACGACGAGGGTTGCCGATGCGGTGACGACCTGCTCGCCCGCCGCATCCGTCAGCACCGTCTGAGCGGTGATCATGGAGTTTCCGCCGAGCGACTTGACGCTCTTCACCTCGAGAGCGGCGCGCAGCTCGTCACCCGCGACGATCGGGCGCTCGTAGGTGAAGCGCTCGTCGCCGTGCACGATGTGCGACAGCTCGATCTGCGCTTCGGGGTCGGAGAGCAGGAGCTGCAGCCCCGCGTCCTGCAGCACGGCAGGGAACGTGGCGGGTGCGACGAGGTCGGCGTACCCGGCAGCGCGGGCTGCGTCGACGTCGAAGTGCGTCGGGTGCGAGGCCAGCACGGCCTTCGCGAACGAGCGGATGTGCTCTCGGCCCACGAGGTACGGCTCGGGGAGCTCGTACCGGCGACCGGCAAGTTCAGGGTTCACAGACACGCCAGCCAGTCTACGCGCGGGGAGACCCACGCCCCAGAGAGGCGGTCGGCGCCGGGCGATGCGTCGCGGGTCTAGACGGCGACGAGACGCGGGGGTGTTGGAACGGCGACGCCCTTTGCACGGCCAGCGGCTCCGCGCGCTTCCGCGGCGCTCGAGAAGAGCGCGCGCTGCGTGAAGTCGAGCGACGCGAGGTCGATGCGGGAGATCGTGTCCTCGGGCACCGACGTCCAGCCGGCCGTGTCGATGCCGGTCGACGAGAAGACGGTGGTTCCGTCGGCGGCGCGGAGCATGCTCAACCGGTAGTACTCGTCGGTGTGCCCGTTGGGGAGGGTAGATGCGTCGATGCCGTACCGCGCGAACGTCGCTTCCGTGACGTGTGCCGTGCTCGAGGCGTGGACGACCACGAGCTCGTCGGCGGAGAGGATGGTCGCGTTGAGGCTCGACTCGGGGAACTCGTCGCGCAGCACGCGGACGGCGGCGGTGGCCGCCTCCTCGAGGGAGAGGCCGTCGCGCACGTTCTGCCGGACGAGGCCGAAGTACAGCTCGCTGTCGGTGTCGCCGGCCACCGTGGCGCGGATCTCGGGGCGGAGCAGGTCGTCGAAGCGCCAGGTGGGGACGATCGAGCCGTTGTGCGCGAAGGCGAGGCCCTCGGCGACGAACGGGTGCGTGTTCACCTTGGTCCGCTTGAAGTCGTCGGTCGCGAGGCGCAGGTGCACAATGCGGGCGTTGGAGGGGGCATCCGAGAGCAGCGTCGACAGCAGCGGGTCGTTCTGGCCGGGCGTGGAGATGCGCAGCGATTCGATCTCGCGCTGCGTCTCGCCGAAGCCGGCGGCGAGCCAGGCGGTGCCCCAGCCGTCGTTGTGCACGCTGGTCATGCGCTGGAAGGCGTCGCTGTTCATGTCTCCGATCACCTTCGTGACGGTGGTGTCACGTGGGGCTGCGTAAGCGAGCAGACGGCACATGTGCGAACTCCTTCCAGGTTGTCGAGCTTGCTGTCGGGTGTTGTTCGGAGCCGAGCGGCTCACGAGCATCTGACTATCCTGTGACAGCCCTCTCGTGCGGTCCACCTTCGCGACGCTGTGTGACGGACGGTTGCGCTGCCCGACGCGGGTCTGCCGGCGGCGTCTGTCCGAAATGAGTGCGATCTGGGGCCAGATCGGGCTCGCGAGGCCGAAGCAGGCTGATCCTGCACTGATGCTGGTCAGACCGACGCGCGCCGCCTCTCAGCGTGGCGTCGCATCCGCTCGCTACGTTGGGGCGCATGTCAGAACGCGGAATCCTCGTCGAGAACGTCAGGCGCTCCTTCGGCGCAGCGCACGCGGTCCGCGATGTGAGCTTCACGGCCCGCGCTGGGGCGGTCACGGGGCTCGTCGGCCCGAATGGCTCCGGCAAGACGACGCTGCTGCTGATGCTGGCTTCCCTGCTGCGCCCGGATGCGGGGACGATCCGCATCAACGGCCTCGACCCATCGACAGCGACCGCCGAGGTACGGGCGCAGCTGGGCTGGATGCCGGACGCGCTCGGCGCCTGGCCGTCGCTGTCGGTGCACGACACGCTCGTGACGACGGCCCGCCTCTACGACCTGCCGCGCGCCGCGGCGGACGCCCGCGCCACCGAGCTCCTCACCCGGGTCGGCCTCAGCGACCTCGCGAAGGTGCAGGCTCGCGTGCTGTCCCGCGGGCAGAAGCAGCTCCTCGGGCTTGCGCGCTCGCTGGTGCACGCCCCGAGCGTGCTGCTCCTCGACGAGCCGGCTTCCGGCCTTGATGCGCGAGCCAGGGTCGGCCTGCGTGAGCACCTGCGGGAGCTTGCTGCGGCCGGTTCCACGATCCTCATCTCGAGCCATGTGCTGTCCGAACTCGACGAGATCGTCGACGATGCCGTCTTCATCGAGGCGGGCGTGACGGTGCGGGCCGACCGGCTCGCGCAGGCGTCGGCGCGGGAGCGACAGTGGCGGGTGAGAGTGCTGACGGAGGGGGTCGGGCCTGACCAATTGGCGTCGGCGTTCGGGGCCGAGGCCCCGAGCATCCGTGCGGAACGGACCGGTTTTCTCATCCCGTTCCCCTCTGACTCCGCGGCCGCGGCTGGCCTGCGCGCGATCCTCAACGCCGGCATGGACGTCGCAGAATTCGCCCCGGCATTGGGCGACATCGAGCACACCTACCTCGACCTCGGAGACCAGTCATGAGCCCCGCCCGCGTCACGACGCTTGTCACCCTCGAACTGCGCCAGCGCCTCCGCAACGTCGCCTGGTACGTGCTGCTGGGCATCTTCGCCGTGCTGCTCCTCGGCATGACCGCGCTCTCGGTGGTGGTCTTCGGCGACCTGCAGGAGTCGGGGTCGTGGATGTACTCGATCGTCGTCTACTTCGTGCTGCTGCTCGCTCTGCTGGTCTCGCCGACCCTCAGCGGCAACGCCATCAACGGCGATCGGGACGCGGCGACGCTCGCGCCCATCCAGGTGACGCTCGCGACGACGACCGAGATCGTGGCGGCGAAGTTCCTGGCCGCCTGGGTGACCGGGCTCGCGTTCCTGGTGGTCGCGGCGCCGTTCCTGATCTTCGCCGGGATCGTGGGGGCCGTCGCTCCGGTGCAGGTGGTCGTCTCGCTGCTGGTGCTGCTCGTCGAGGTGGGCGTCGTGGCCGCTATCGGCGTCGGCTTCAGCGGCATCCTGGCCAGGCCGCTGTTCTCCGTGGCGGCGAGCTATCTGACGATCGCCGCGCTCACGGTGGGCACGGGCATCGCGTTCGGCCTGGGCGGTGCTGCGGTGACGGCCGAGGTGACGAACACCTCCCGGTACCCCGTCTATGCGGAGTTCGGCGAGGAGCAACCCTACGACGAGAACAGCTTCACGTGCGGCGACTGGGAGACGTACACCTACGAGGTTCCGCGCTACGACCTCGTCTGGGGCGTGCTGGCCGCGAATCCGTTCGCGGTGCTGACGGACGCGACGCCCGCCTCCTTCGGCGCGAGCGATCAGCCAGACGATTTCTTCTCCGGTGCGAAGCTGCTGCTGCGTCAGTCGCAGATTCCCCCGGAAATGGGCGAACAGCGGTACGACGGCTGCGCTGACCCGACTGGCATGAACTTCGAGCCCGGCCCGACGTCGCAGGAGGTGCTCGATTCGACCGTCCCCACCTGGTTCGTCGGTCTGGCGCTCCAGCTGGTGCTCGCCGGCGGCCTGCTCTTCGGCGCCTGGGCGCGCACACGGACGCCCGCGAAGCGACTGCCGCCGGGCACCCGCGTCGCCTGATCGCGCCCGATCCGCCCGTGCGCGTCAGCGCGAGACGGCGCGCGTGAACGCGCGACGCAGGGCGCTCGCCTTGAGCTCGACCTCGAGGGTCTCGGATTCCGGGTCGCTCGCGAGCACGATCGCGCCTCCCGCGCCGATCGACCAGCCGCGCGCATCCCGGACGGCGGTGCGGATGACGATGCTCAGCTCGGTCGAGCCGTCGGCGCCCAGCACGCCGAGCGCACCGGAGTAGACGCCGCGGTCTCGATCTTCGATGTCGCGCAGCAGCTCGACGCTGCGCAGCTTCGGCGCCCCGGTCATGGACCCGCCCGGGAACAGGGCCCGCACGACGTCGAGCGGCGGCACGCCTGGGGCCGAACCGCGCACGGTCGTGACCAGCTGGTGCACGGTCGTATACGACTCGACGGCCATGAGGCTCGGCACGTGCACCGAGCCGGGGGTGCAGACGCGGCCCAGATCGTTGCGCAGTAGGTCGACGATCATGAGGTTCTCGGCGAAGACCTTCGGATCGTTGGCCAGGTCTCTGGCTGCGGCGGCGTCGGCGAGGGGATCGGCGGCGCGAGCCGCGGTGCCCTTGATGGGCTTCGTCTCGTACTCCCCGTCCGGGGTGCCGCGCACGAGCCGCTCGGGGGACGCGCTCACGACCGCGCCGCCGTCGAACTCGAGCAGCGCGGCGTAGGGCGCCGGGTCGGCGGCGCGCACCTCCAGGAACAGGCTGAGCGGGTCGGGGTCGGCGTGCGGCCGGAACTCGTTGGTCAGGCACAGTTCGTACGAGTCCCCCGCGAGGAGATGCTCGCGGCAGCGTTCGATGTCGGCGGCGTACCGCTCTCTCGACGTGTGCCAGGAACCGTCGGCGAGGACGTCGGGGCCCTGGGACATCGCCGGGGCGCGTCCCGCGTCGGGGAGAGCGTGCCGGCGCTCGTCGCCCGATGTCTCGAGCGCCCCGCTGATTTCCGTGCTGAAGCGCTCGGCGCCGGCCTCCGCGAGCGCGCCGCTCGACGCGGTCGCGACGACGGTGACTGCGCCAGTTGCGCGGTCGACGAGCACCGCGCGCCGCGGGTCGAGCCACCACGCGTCGGGGAGGGTGGCTGCCCTCTCCTCCGCCTCCCGGGGCAGCACGCCGAGCATCCGTGTTCCGAGCTCGTATCCGAAGTAGCCGAGCAGCCCGCCGCGAAACGCGAGCCCTTCGCCCCCGACGGCGCGCATGCCCTCGAGCTCCCGCTGCACGGTCTCGAAGCTCCCGTCGCCGTCCAGTCGCAGCACCCGCGCGGGCTCGCAGGTCTCGCAGCCGGGCTCGGTCTCGTGCGCTGCCTCATCTGAGCCGTCGACGCGAGCGTCGTACGCGGCGCGGCTCCCGGCAAAGATCGGGGCACAGGTCCCGGTACCGATCGGGGCGTCGTCGGCGAGGATGCTGAACCGCGCCTGCCTGCCGGTGTCGTCGGGAACATCCACCCAGGCGCTGGCGGAGCCTCGCCGAAGCACCTCGCGGTAGATGACCGCGGCGGCGGCCTCGGCTGCGGCCGTACCCTCCTGTTGCGGACCGCGCACGACGCGGCTCGCGACGAACAGATCGCGGGCCGCGGGGCGACGGCTCGCCTCACGCTGGACGCGGGCGTGCCGAGTACGACGAGCGGGTGCGCCGAGCCCCGCCGCATCCACGGCGTCGACGAAGTTCGCGACCATCTGCTGGCCATGCTCGCTCGCGATCGACTCCGGGTGGAACTGCACGCCCCAGATCGGCCGCCCCTCGACCTCGAGGCCCTGCACGACGCCGTCCTCGCTGCGCGCCGTGACGCGCAGCCCGGAGGGCAGGGGCTCGCTGACGACCAGGGAGTGGTACCTCGTGACGAGGGAGTCCTGGGGCACTCCGGCGAACGGGCCTGACCCGTCGTGAGAGAGGGGGCTGCGCCACCCGTGCTTCGCCTCGGGGGCCGGCACGACCTCGCCGCCGTACCGCAGGGCAATGCCCTCGTGTCCGAGACACACACCGAAGACCGGCAGGCGCTCCTCGGCGAGTGCGGCGTCGAGCACGATGGCTGAGCCCTCGAAGTCGGCGGGTTCGGCAGGATGCCCTGGGCCGGGCGAGATGACGACCCCGGCGACGAGCCCGTCGGAGACCCAGCCGAGGCACGCATCCACCGCCTGCATGTCACCGGCGTCGACCACCCGCACGTCGTGATCGCTGAGCTCCAGGAGCAGCTGGACGAGGTTGTAGGTGTATGAGTCGCGGTTGTCGACGACGACGATCACGCCGAGCGCCCATCCGGCCGGGGCACGGCGCTCGTCTCCTGCAGGCGAGGCCGCCACCTGCGCACCCTGGCGACGTCGAGGCCGAGGCGTGTGCCGTCGAGCATGGAGACGGGGCTGATGCCGTGGAGCGTGTTGAGGTACCAGAGCTCATCCCAGCCGCGCTCGGCGGACGCGGCGAGCGGGTCGGCGAGCAGCTCGCCCTCGACGCGCGTGACGCCCGCTGTGGCGAGTAGTTTCTCGAGCACGCCCAGGGTCGTCCCTGCCACGCGGCGGCTCGCGGCGGGGATCACGAGGGTCTCGCCGAGCCAGCCGACGACCGTGCCGTAGGCCGCCTCGGTGATCGCGCCGCGTTCGTCGACGAGCAGGGCGTCGGCTGCACCTTCCTCGTGCACGCTCGCCCTGAGCTCCGCGAGGGAGGGGAAGTCGGGGCCCTTGAGCGTCGGCCAGCGCCGCTCGTCGAGGCGGGTGCTGAGCTTCGTGAGGGGCCGCGCGTCCGGCGCTGGCCGCAGGGCGAGCTCGACGAGCAGGCGCCCGTCGTCGAGGCGGGCGGAGAGGCGCGGGAACCACGCGTCGGTGAGGGGTGTGCTCTCGAACACGTCGCCCCAGATTCGAGGCCAGTCAGCCTCGACCGGGGTGGTTCCGGCGGTGCTGCCAGCCCAGAGCGGCGGCCGCTCTGCTGCCGCTTGCCCGAAGAGCTCGGAGACGGAGCGTTCGAAGCGCTGCCGGTGCGCGGCGGCGGCGATGACGCGCCCCGACTCGACGCGCCACGACTCGACGACACTCACCGCCGCGCTCGTGTCGCCCGCGCTGCCTGCGTCGCGTGCCGCTGCACCGTGATCCTGCATCGCCCCATTCTGCCCCAAGGGGTGAGCGGGGCGCCCGTGGCCCTCGGACGACGTTCATCCGTATCGTCGACGATGAGCTGCATGGCCACCCTCGACGAACGGATCAGCATGAGTCCCACCCCCACGAGCGTCGTCTTCGTCTGCAAGAAGAACGGCGGCAAGTCGCAGCTGGCGGCTGCCCTCCTGCGGGCGATCGCCGACGAGACGGTCGAGGTCTCCTCGGCAGGCACCTCCCCCGGCGGGGCGCTCAACGCCGAGTCGGTCGAGTCGCTTGCCGAACTCGGGATCGACGTCGGCGACGAGCATCCGAAGCCGCTCACACCGGCGATGCTCGCCGGTGCCGACCTCGTCGTGATCCTCGGCGACGAGGCGCAGCTGCCCGAGGACACGAGCGTGCCGGTCGAGCGGTGGATCACCGACGAGCCTTCCACGCGCGGCATCGTCGGCATGGAGCGGATGCGCCTCGTGCGAGACGACATCCGCGCCCGCGTCGCGGAGCTGCACAAACGGCTCCGCGACGCCTGACCGGTCTCGTCCTTCAGCCCGCGAAGCTCGCGAGCCGCGCCACGTGGCGCGCGAGGATGTCGGTCTCGACGTTCACCCGGTCCCCGGCGTCAAGGTCGCCGAGGGTCGTCGCGGCGAGCGTCTCGGGGATGAGCGACACCTCGAACCAGGGCGAGCCATCTGCGCCGGCGCTCCCGCCTGAGCCGACCGCGTCGACGCCGTTGCTGGGATTGACGGCACTGACGGCACTGACCGTCAGCGAGACACCCGACACGGCGACTGACCCCTTGTCGACGAGCAGCCTCGCGTGTGCTGGGTCGATGGCGAAGCGGATGCGCCGCCACGCGTCGAAGCGCTCCACCTCCAGCACCTGGCTGGTCGTGTCGATGTGCCCCTGCACGATGTGTCCACCGAGACGATCTCCGAGGCGCATGGCGCGTTCAAGGTTCACCGCGTCCCCCTCGGCCCGGTCGCCGAGCGCGGAGGCGCGCAGCGTCTCCCCCATGACGTCCGCGGTGAAGCCATCGTCGACCAGCTCGGCGACGGTGAGGCAGACGCCGTCGACCGAGATGGAGTCGCCGATCCTCGCGTCGCTGACGCTGAGCGGGGCCCGCACCGTGAGGCGCGCGTCCGTGTCATGCCGTTCGATGCCCGAGATGCGCCCGAGCTCTTCGATGATGCCTGTGAACACGGTCAGGCCTGTCCGCTCACGGGCAGGGTTGCCGGCTGGATCGCGGGCCATTCTCGGAGCGCGCTCGCAGTGGCGATGGCGGCGAGTGCCGCATCCGCCCCCTTGTCCTCGAAGCTGCCCGGCAGACCGATGCGGGCCTGCACCTGGGCTTCGTCGTCGCACGTGAGGACCCCGAAGCCGACCGGGATGCCCGTGCGCACGGCCACGTCGGTGAGGCCGTTGGTCGCGGCCGTGCACACGTAATCGAAGTGCGGGGTGCCGCCACGGATGACCACGCCGAGCGCGACGATCGCGTCCGGCCTGCTCACGGCGATGCGGCTCGCCGCGACGGGCAGCTCGAACGAGCCGGGAACCCGCACGACCTGGACGTCGGTGACGCCCGCATCTGCAAGTGCGCGTTGGGCGCCGTCGAGCAGCGCGTCCATCGCCGTCTCATGCCACTCGGCCGCGACGACGACGACTCGCATGCCGCGCCCGTCTGCCTGCACTGTCGGTGCTCCGTGTCCGCTCATCGTCGTGCTCCTCTCACGTGCGCCTTGGCGGCGCGCTGCTGGCTGTGGTCCTGCGGTTCTTCCTGCGTGGGCGTTGCGGGGAAGCCCGGGTGCTCCCTGCGGTGGCGCACGATGTCGTCGACGTGCAGCAGCACCAGGTCGGTGGCTGCCGCGAGCTCAAGCGCCTCGCCGAACGACAGCATCTCGCCGTCGTCCCGCACGAGCTCGGCGATGACGCCCACCTCGCCGGTGCCAGCGAGGCGCACAAGATCGACGGCCGCCTCGGTGTGCCCCGGACGCTCGAGCACGCCGCCATCCACGGCGCGCAGCGGCAGCACGTGGCCCGGGCGGATGAGATCGCTCGGTCGCGCATCCGCTGCGGCGAGTGCGCGGACGGTCGTTGCCCGGTCGGTTGCCGAGATCCCCGTCGTCACCCCCTCGGCCGCGTCGACCGTGACGGTGTAGGCGGTGCCGCGCGCATCCTCGCTGCGTTCCACCATGATGGGCAGACTGAGCCGGTCGGCGAGCGTCGCCGGGAGGGGCGCGCAGAGGAGCCCGGAGGAATGGCGGATGATCCAGCCCATCCACTCGGGGGTGGCGGTGTTCGCCGCGAGGATCGCGTCGACCTCGTTCTCGCGTGAGGAGGCGTCGGCGACGAGCACGGGGCGTCCCGCCCGCAGCGCCTCGAGCGCCCGGCGCAGTTCAGCGTTCATGCTGCGACTCCCACGGGTGCAGCGCCGGGGACGCGAACGGCGGGTGATTCGGGGCCCCGGACGAGCCGGATGAGCGTGTCGACGCCCAGCGGATGCACGGAGTCGGTCGTCCACCTGTTCGCGTCCCGGAGGCTCCCTATGTCGAGCGACGCGACGGAGCTCGCCCCATCGCCCAGCAGGATGGGCGCGACGTAGGCGTCGATCTCGTCGACGAGTCCGGCGCGCAGGAAGGCCGCCGCGATGGTGGGGCCGCCTTCGACGATGACGTGGCGGACGCCCCTTGCGTGCAGGATCTCGAGGGCGTCGACCGGGTCGTGGGTCCTGAGGTGCACGAACAGCTCCGGCTCCGCGCGCACGGCGGCGCCCTCGTCGACCTCGCGCAGCCCCATCACGACACGCAGGGGCTGTGATGCGTCGGTCGCCGCGACTCCCCGCACCGACAACGAGGGGTCGTCGGCACGCTGCGTTCCGGTGCCGACGAGGACCGCGCAGGCGTCGGCCCGACGCTGGTGCGCATGCGCCCTGGCGGCCTCGGAGGTGATCCACTGGCTCGACCCGTCGGCGGCGGCGACCCTCCCGTCGAGCGTGGATGCGAGCTTGAGCGTCACGAAGGGCCGACGCTCGGTGACGCCTGTGAGCCAGACGCGCAGGAGCGATTCGGCCTCGACCTGACGGGTGCCCATGGACACGCTCACCCCGTGCGTGCGAAGGCGCGCCGCTCCCCCGGATGCGATCGGGTTCGGGTCCGCCACCGCGTACACGACCTCCGCGACACCTGCGTTCAGGAGGGCGTCGGCGCACGACGGCGTCCTGCCGCTGTGGGCGCAGGGCTCGAGGGTCACGATGGCAGTCGCGCCCCGTAGCTCCGCCCCGGCTGCGCGCGCGGCGTCGAGCGCGGCGGCCTCCGCGTGCGGGGTGCCCGCTCCGCGGTGGTGGCCGCTCCCCAGGATGCGGCGCGGGCCGCCGGCACCGGAGGGCGGCGCGAGCAGGACGCACCCGACCTGTGGGTTCGGATCTCTGGCTGGCCCTCGGGCCGCCAGGGAGAGCGCCAATTGCATGGCGGCGTCGACAGTGTCGACGCGTGTGAGTTCTTGGATCGGCATGGCCGGACCTCCGCGTTTCGCGTACCACGGGGCCATATCCCGGTGCCGGCGCAGCCGGAGAGTCCGGCAGCCGACGCCTCGGAGGCCCTCGCCGAAACGAGCGCCTCCCATGCACCTACCATCCGGACTTTAACCGTCGGTCCCGGAATTCCACCAGGTCAACCGCTCGCGGACGAGCGGGTCGCGGACTCTCACCGCCGGTTCGGACTTTCACCGACCCCGGAGCATGTTGCACGGCGAGCATAAGCCTGCAAGCTTGGCGTGTGACGTCGTGGGACAGCTCGCGCCCAGGTAGTGCCCGCGCGGACGGCCGCGCTACGCCACCACTTCGCGCAGACCGATCGCGAGGTGCACGTCCTGCCGCTGCCCGCCCGAGTGCACGAGCGACGCTCCGTCGTCGTCGACCGTGAGCTGGGTACGGTGGCTGCGGAGGGCGGCGACGACCGCAGCCCGGTGCTGCTCGAGGTCGAACCATTCGAGGTCGCCGATCTCGGCGGCGAGGGCACGCTCGCTCTGCTCGACGAGCTCCGCGAAGCGCACACCGGCTGCCGCCGATGCGGCGAGGCTCGCTTCCCGCGCCCGAACATGGTCGGGGTGCCCGTACCCGCCGGTCGCGTCGTAGCTGATGACGAGGTCCGGCCCGTCATGGGCGATCGCGGCGGCCAGATCAGCGGTGACCTCCTCGAGCGGGGCGACGCTCAGCGACCGCAGGTCGGTCTCGTCGGCGGGGCCTGCGAGGCCCGGCCGCAGCCAGCGCATCCCCGAATCACGGTAGTCGCGGGGTGCGAGGCCCTCGGCGCGTGCGGGGACGGTGCCGAGCCAGCGGTGCTCGTCGATGCCGAGGGCGTCGAGCGAGCCGCGCAGCTCCCGTTCGCGCACGGCCGCGAGCTCGCCTATGGAGGCGGCGTCTGGCAGCGCGCCGTCGACGATCTCGCCGAGTTCGCCGCGCGTGCACGTCACGAGCGTGACGCGTGCGCCGCGTTCGTGGAGTTCGCGGAGCAGAGCGCCGCCGGCAAGCACCTCGTCGTCGGGATGCGCGTGCACGACCAGCGCGTGGCGCACCGAATCGAGCAGACTGCGGCCGGTCTCAGGCACGCGCGGAACCCAGCCGGGCCTGTGCGACGAGGTCGCGGAATACCGAGAGGAGGCCTTCCGCGCTGAGGTCCCACGAGTGGGTGAGCGCGTGCTCGCGGGCGGCGCGGCTCATGCGCTCGGCGACCTCGGACTGCCGGAGGATGCCCGCGATGGCGGCCGCCCAGTCGGCGGGGTCTCGCGTCTCGAGCAGGATGCCGGTGACGCCGTCGACGACGGCCTCGCGGAGTCCGCCGGCCGCGGAGGCGACGACGGGCACGCCGGATGCCGCAGCTTCGAGCGCGACGAGACCGTACGTCTCGGAGTGGGAGGGGATCAGCACGAGGTCCACGAGGCGCAGTTGGGCTGCGAGCGCGTGCCTGCTGAGCGAGCCGATGTACTGCACGTGGTCGGCGAGCCCGTGCTGCTCGACGGCGTCATGCAGGCGAGCCTCGTACTCGCGGCCGTCGGCATCCGGCGGTGCGGCTCCCACGAGCACGTAGTCGGGGCGGACGTCGGCGTCGACCTCGGCGATCGCGTCGAGGGCCAGGTCGAATCCCTTGAGCGGATGCAGCCGCCCGGCAGACAGGGCACGCCTGGGTCGCTGCTCGTGGGCGGCCGGCTCGGCCCGCGCATCCCACGCGGGGAAGAACAGGTCGGCGTCGACGCCCGGCGGCACGATGTGCGTGATCGCGGGGTCGCCGCCGAGCCTCGAGAGGACCGTGTCGCGTTCGGCCCTGCTGACGACGACGATCGCGTCGACGGACTTCGCGAGCATCGCCTCGCCGGCGAGCCGTCCAGGGGATTCGGCGCGTTCCCCGTCGGCGAGCGGCGTGGAGCTGTCCGCGGCGATGGAGTGGAAGCTCTGCGCGATCGGTATCCCGAGCTCGCGGGCGACGGGCAGGGCGGCGACGCCCGAGAACCAGTGCTGGGCGTGCAGCACATCGACGGGGAGTTCGCCGAGGAGCGTGGCGAGCGCATCCTGGAATTCGCGGATGACGTGCTCGTGCTCACCCTTCGCGATGAGGCGGGCCGGCCCGGCGTCGAGGTTGTGGAGGCGCAGGTTCTCGCGCAGCTGCACGGTGGATGCGGAGTCTGGATCGCTGCGTCGCGTGACGAGCTCGACCTGGTGGCCGCGGGCGGCGAGCGCCTCGGCCTGAGCGAGCACGACGACGTTCATGCCGCCTGCATCCTTGGTGCCCGGCTCGTCGAGCGGGGAGGTGTGGAGCACGACAAACGCGATACGGAGGGGGCGCTCATCGGAGAGGACGTCAGGCATGCCTCCGACCGTAGGCCCCGCGGCCCCACTTTTCCATTCGGGATGCCCTCGGTTACGCGCCGGGCTGGCGTCCGGCCGTTCCCGTAGGGCCGCCGTCACCCGTGAGCCCACCGCCCCGATCGGCGGTCGTTCAGGGCCAGCGGTCCGCAGATGAGGATCAGCGTGCCGATTGCGGAGATCGTGAGGGCGGGGCCCGGGCCGACAATGTCGGTGAGCGCCCCGAATGCTGCCGCGCCGAGCGCTGCGCCGAGGTTGACGGCGGTGTTGATCCAGCTGCTCGCCTCGGTTCGCGCTCGCGAGTCGGTGCGAGCGTCCGCGGCGAGGTAGCCGACGATGAGGGTCGGCGCCAGGAAGATGCCGCTGAGGGCGAAGCCGAGGATCGCGACGCCGACACCCCCGAGGAGCCCGGTCGCCGTGAGGATCGCGAGAAGAGCCAGGGTGAGCACGAGCAGCTGACGCTCCGGCCTCGCGCGGAGGTCCCATCGGCCGTAGAGCAAGCCGCCGATCGCGCTGGCGGCCGCGAACACAGCGAGCAGTGCGCCTGCCAGCACCGTGCTGGATGCGGCGGCGGCCACTGCGGGGGCTGCGACTTCGACGCAGCCGAGCATCACTCCCGGGGCCGTCATCGCCAGCACGATGGGCAGGAAGCCCTTGGAGCGCAGCGGACGCAGCGCCGGTCGGGCGTCTGGGACCTCCACCTGACGTGAACCGCGCTGCGCTCGTGACCGTGGGCTCGTCACGAAGAGTGCCGTCCCAAGAGCGACGCAGCCTGCCGAGACGACCAGCGATGAGAGCGGATCCGCGACGACGGCGAGGACGGCGGCCGCCAGTGGGCCGACGGCGAAGGTCACCTCTTCCGCGACGGCGTCGAGACTGAATCCGCGAGTGCGCTGGGGGCCAGCCGGGAGTGCTGCCGCCCAGAGCACGCGCATGACCGCGCCGAATGGCGGGGCGCTCACCCCCGCGAGCGCGCTGAGGAGCAGCAGTGTCGGCAGGCCTGCACTCGACGACAGCCCGACGCCGAGAAGGGATGCGGCGTGGACGAGCCCGAGGGCCGTCACCACGAGGCGCTGTCCGTGTCGATCGATGAGTCGCGCTCGCCATGGTGTGGCGACGACGTTGGCGACGCCGAGCGTCGCCGTTGCGATGCCGGCCACTGCGAATGAGCCCGTCGACTGTTCCAGGAGGAGGATCAGCGCGAGCCCGGAGGTTGCCAGCGAGAGGCGCCCGATGATGCTGGCGAGGAATGAGCGTGAGAGGTGCGGCGTGCGCAGCACTGAAGCGTATGAGGGTCGTTCAGGGGACAACGGAGACTCCGATGAGATCTCGCTTCGCACTCATCCCCAGAGATGAGCGAAGCGGCCTGCGTCAGGAAAGCACGCGGAAGAAGGCGCGCTGAAACCCACCCGGGTCGGTGCTGGGAACTGCGAGGGGCGGGTCGCAGGACCGTCAGGCGAAGGCGACGATGAAGCCGATCATCCATGCAGACTACCCACCCTGTCGACGCGACGCGGAGGTCGCTCGTCGGCGTCGCAACCGCGGTACCGGCCCCACCACTCGAAACGCCCACGGAGTCCCCGCCTCGCTCGGCGAGGGGCGGGGCGGGGCGGGGGATCCGGTTGGTTCAGTCCCGAGGGGCTGTGGAGACGACCTCGGATGTGTAGGTCTTGCTGGTCGAACCCCAGCCGAAGCTACTGTGCGCGTCCGAGATCACCTGGCGCCCGATGGGAAGTCCAGTCCTCGGGTCGAAGATGAGCTGCCGGTCGACGGCACCGTACCGGAGCGTCACTGCGATGCCTGACTTTCCGTGGATCTCAACGGGGGTGACAGCGGTACTGACGCCTGGAATGATAGCGGCGGCTTCCAAGAGCAACGCCCGGTCTTCAGCGGCAAGGTAGCCCGGATCGATGAGTTCGCTTATTCTCGCAAATGCCTGCGATTCAGGCTCGACGTTGTATTTGTCGATCTCATAGAGCTGGTCGAGGACGCCGTCAGGTTCGCCAGCCCAGTCGAATGTCAGCATCTCGTACGCGACACGCACGCGACTGACGAACTCGCCGCGCGCTGCTCGCTCGTATTGAGGAGTCGAGTCCGATTGCCCCGCCTGGTCCTCGAGCGCCTCTCGGAGGTCTTGGACCTCAGCAGCACCCGCCTCCGTATGGGCCTCAATGCTCTCTTCGGACTCGGTGGCGACCCACTCATCGTTCTTGTCCGCAGGAATGTAGAGGGCCCGAGAGTAGTCCACCGTCCAAGACGGCCCTTGCGGGTCACCGACTACGTGGTGGCTCTCGGTGTCCCGGCTCTCGACTCTGAGGTATTGCCCCGGAAGCACCTGCTCGTCGCCAGCGGCGCGAACATTCGCCGCAGCAGCCCTGAGTAGGTCAGGGCCGGTGAGATTCAACAGTGACGTGGATGCGGGCGACGCTGAGGAGCCGACGACCGGGACAGGCGGGCCCGGTTGGAGTGCTGCGGCGAAGATCATGGCGGCTGCTGCCGCTCCGGTCACCGCGACTGCGCCGACGCCCCACATGAAGCGCGAACCTCGCCGAGCGTGACGCTTCTTGCTTGCAGACTTCGACAGCTCGGCTTGGGCCTGCGCCGAGCGACGCAAGATGGCCTCTCTGCCAGCCCCGACGGCGGCCTGACTCGGCTCCGGCTGGTCAGCGCGCACGCGGCGCAGAAGTTCGATCTCGTCCATCAGCTGTCTCCAATCCTGGGGTCTCACGGGGTGATGCGGGCTGCGTCCGCACTTCGGCTTCGAGTCTCGATCTCGTGCGCTGTAGCTTCTTTCTCGCTCTATTGAGGCGTGAGCGCACAGTCCCGACGGGAATACCCAGGGCTGACGCCACGCCTTCGTAGTCGAGGTCACCCCAGGCGTAGAGAAGCAGCGCATCCCGGTCGCCCTTGTTGAGGGAGTTGACGGCGTTGCGCAGTCCGCGCATCTGCGCGTAGGCATCCAGCCGTGATTCGACGTCGACAGTGAAGTCGTTGTCTTCGGTGCTCGACGCAGCGTCAGCGGCGGTGAAGCTGCGCCATTCGCGGTCCTCGACTCTCCTGTGCTTCTTCAGGAGGGTGGTCGCTATCCCAAGCAACCACGCTTGCGCTTCTCCTCTGGAAGGGTCGAAGCGCGCACGCTGTTCGAACGCGACCAGGAATGTCTCGGAGAGGAGGTCGTCTGCGACCTCTTGGTTCGTTCTTCGGGCAGCGTAGCGGTGCACGAGGCGGTGATGCCGGTCGTACAGCTCTGCGAAGATCGCGGGGTCGGCCCGAGATCTCTCGATGATCTGTCTATCAGTGCTCACACTAGGTATTGCAGGATCTGGCCAGGAGAGTTCACGGCAGTTGACCACCGAGGTGGCTGTGCGGTCAGAGTCGCTTGATCGGAACGGTGAGGCCGTGCAGGGCAGGCGGGTGCGTTCCGCCCGCGACCTCTGGCAGTTCTTGTCCGCTTGGCTGGGCGGGGCCGTCGGTGCGCTTCCGAGAGCTGCCGCCGTCGTCGACTCGAGACGCTCGTCGTCGGCTGACCGAGTCCAGGACTCGCTCACGAGTGAGCTCCGACTCCATCCGCTCGAGCGCCGCCATGACCGCGAACATCATCGACCCCGTGGGCGTCGACGTGTCCACCTCTGCCCCGTCGAGGTCGAGCACCCGCAGAGCGACGCCCTCCGCACGCAGCTCGGCGGCCAGCCGCAGCAGGTCGCCGGTGGACCGCCCGAGCCGGTCGAGCGTCGGCACGACCAAGGTGTCTCCGCCGCTCAGCGCGCGCAGGGCGGCGTCGAGGGCCGAGGAGGAGTCGCGAGCGGTGGCCTCTGCACGGTCGACGTAGACGTCGTCCGCTCGGACGCCAGCAGCTCGAAGGTCCGCCTCCTGCCGATCGGCGCCCTGTTGTCGGATCGAGACTCGGGCGTAGCCGATGAGTTTGGGCACGCTTCTCCTGTCGCCGAACCAACGTCGAAAACGCGACTTTACCGATCGACCCGAGACGCCGAGGCATGACGGCGGCGAGCCACGAACTTCCGCCGTTCTGGGGACTCGCCTGCGGCTCCACTCCCGAGCCTGTGACCGTCGTCTGCAGCCGCGGAAGCGAGAAGCGGCAGCCACCCCGAGGGGATGACTGCCGCTTCTCGCGCTCGTGAGCCCTACTTCTTGAAGGCGTCCTTGACGTCTTCGCCCGCCTGCTTCACGTTGGCGCTGGCCTGGTCGGCCTTGCCCTCTGCGACGAGCTTGTCGTTGTCGGTGGCCTTGCCGAGGGCTTCCTTGGCCTTGCCGCCGAACTCTTCTGCTGCGTTCTTGATCTTGTCTCCTGCGCTCATGGCAGTTCCTTTCTGTTGGGGGTGCGGTTCCTCGGAATCGGGGTGCCGCGGTGGGGAGTCGTGGTTACTGGAGGCGCGTCGACTGCTGTACCTTGGCGCGGAATCCGCCGCTCAGCTGCAGCAGGACCGGCACCTCCTGGCCGAGGAGCGCGTCCAGCGCCTCGAGGTTCTGCTCGACGATCGCCGTCGCGTCCCTGGGCGAGACGCCGCGTCGACAGGTCGCCGACACCTTGAGCGTCGGGGTGCGTTTCACGTCGTATGCGGAGACGCTGGTCGAGAGGAACTCGGCCCGCGTGCCGAGTGCGTCAGCGAGAGCATCGCGTGCGACGGACACGTCGACGACGGTGCGTCCCGTGTCCGAGCTGCGGTCGTGGATGAGGGTTCCCGTCCGGCCTTGCCCCTGTCGGAGGGTGAAGGCGAGGAGCAGGATGATGCCCACCACGAGGACGGCGACGACGGCGATCATCAGCCAGCTGAAGTCGGTGCCCGGGAAGGGTGTCTGCTGGAGCCAGCTCCCGACCTGCGTGTTGACGGTTTCGGAGATGGGGGTCCAGGTGTCCTTCGCGCCGGGCAGCCAGGCGCCGAGTGCCGCGGCTGCTCCGATCGCGAGCAGGACGAGGCCGACGGCGACGATGAGGAGGCGGTTCAGTCCTCGGTTCGTGCTGTTCATGCGCCGACCTTCCCGTTCTCTGCGACGCGCACCTTGGCGGTGACGCGCGGGGTGAGCTCGTACTGCTCGAGCTGCTGCGTGACGGCCGCTTCGATGGAGGCCTTGTCGACTGGCACGCCGGAGGCGGGCACGAGGTGGACGTCGGCGCGACGGTGCGACACCGAGACGGTGACGTTGTCGGGGCTGACGTGGCCGGCGAGGGCCGCGTGCCGGGCGAGGGCGGAGGCGATGACCGCGTTGTCCGCGACGGTGGCGGTCCTCGACGAGCGCAGGACGTGACGGGAACGGCGACCGGGGGCGAGTCCTGCGATGAGCAGGATCAGCCCGATGATGGCCACGACGACGCCGGCGGGGCCGACGTACTGGGCGGGCTGCTCGAGCACACCAAGTGTCGAGGCGAACATGTCGACCGGCGCGACGAGCAGCGCGGGGAGCGCCAGGAGCGCGAGGACGATCTCCGTGCCGACCCAGGCAGCCACGATGATCAGCAGCACGGCGAGGACGATCGCGAGCGCCGAACGTGGCGAATGCGTCTCGCGTCGAGTGACGCGGGAGTAGGGCGACGTGTGGCTGCTCATCTGACTCGCTCCTCTGGTTTGATCTCGAGTCCGGTCAGTCGGATGGTGACCGCGCTGATACTGGAACCGCTGAGGGTCTGCACGCGGTCACGGATGGTGGTCTTCGCAGTCTCGACTCGCTCGAGGAGCGGGCCTCCGCTGCGGGAGATGGAGCTCGGCTGTTCGCGGATGCGAGCCAGCGAGGGCACTCGAATGGGGGTGCTGAGTCGCAGTGCGAGCTTGCCGTTGTGGTCGTCGAGGTCGACGCTGACGCTGCCAGCGTCGACCCCGAGCGCGTCACCGGCGACAGCTGACACGAGTCTGTTCAGCGCCTTCGCGGTGAGCCGTGTCGTGCCTCGCTGCGCCGCGCCGCCCGGAGCCGTCGCGGCGATGCTCATGAGGACGTGTTCCGTCCGCGGAGGACGTCAACAAGTGCACTGGCGTTGAGCTTGCCGTCGAGGATCCGACCGATCAGTCCGCCGATCAGCATCGCGATGACGACGAAGAAGAACGCCCAGAAGCCCAGGATGACCCAGGTCAGCGCGAGGACCGCGCCGATGAGGATGCCGGTTCGGGTGAGGGATGCGGTGCTCACTGGACTCGCGCCTCTTCCTTCTCGTCCTTCTCCTCGTTCTTGTCGTCGGAGGGGAGGTGCACGTCGTTGACGGTCACGTTGACCTCGGTGACCTCGAGACCGACGATCGTCTCGATCGCGCGGATCACGTCGGCGCGGACACCATCGGCGACGTCCTGCAGCGCCACGGGGTAGTCGGCGACGATGGTCACGTCGACGGCGACCTGCTTCTCGCCGACCTCGACGCTGATGCCCTGGCCCTGGTCGGTGGCGTTCAGGGCGTTGCGGATGGCACCGAGTGCACGGGCGGCGCCGCCACCGAGGTCGTAGACGCCGTGTGCTTCACGAGCGGCGATACCGGCGACCTTCGCGACGACGCCGTCATCGATCGTGGTCTTGCCGTGTCCGTCGACCTGTGCGGACTGGAGGTCCTTGCGGCTGGTGGCCGGGGCTCCGGTGGCGGGGGTGGTGTTCGACATGAGGTTCTCCTTGTGATCTCTGGCCGGTGCTGGTGCATCGGCCGGGGGTGTATGGGTATGACGCATCAGGTCCGTGATTCGTCACGAAATTGTTCGAACTCGTCTTGGCAGGAAGTGAAGCGGTCGACGCGAGCAGGATCTTAGGAAGCCCCGCTGGGCCCGCAACTGAACAAGGCACCAGCACCGCGACGCGAACCACGCGTGAAAAAAGAACTTGATCAGGCATTTTCGTTCGATTGAGGTCGCGCACCACCGCGTGTGACCAGTTTGATTCCGACTGTCGACGGAAATGTCTCTGAAGCCGCGAATCCGATATTCAGAACCGTGATTCCCCGGTTCTTGGCGCACATCACCCGGGCAATTTTCGAGCGGCCCGCGCCCAGAGGTCAACCGCGGACTGCAGTCAGCAGCCCCGTACACGTGCCGTTCGCATTCGCGGCGCATCATGGCGCCGCATCCGCTCCCCCGCACGCCGGCGGACGCGCCGCACCTGACCCCGGAGGAACGCATGGCTATCGACCAACCCCAGGACCTGCGCGAATACATCGAACACCTGCGCTCGCTCGGCTACTCGGTGCGCGACGGCCACACCAACGACCCCGACCTCATCGACCCGCAGGGCAACCCCGTCTACACGTGGCAGGAGGGGTACCCCTACGAGGAGCGCCTCAGCCGCGACGAGTACGAGAGCGAGAAGTACCGCCTCCAGGTGGAGCTGCTGAAGTGCCAGTACTGGATGGAGGACAACGACAAGCGCGCCGTGATCCTCTTCGAGGGGCGCGACGCGGCCGGCAAGGGCGGCACCATCAAGCGCTTCACGGAGCACCTCAACCCGCGCAAGGCGCGCGTCGTCGCCCTCGCGAAGCCCAGCGACCGCGAGCGCGGGCAGTGGTTCTTCCAGCGCTACATCCAGCACCTCCCCACGGACGGCGAGCTCGTCATGTTCGACCGCTCCTGGTACAACCGCTCCGGCGTGGAGCGGGTCATGGGGTTCTGCAGCGATGACGAGCACACGCAGTTCATGCAGCAGGCACCGGCGTTCGAGAAGATGCTCGTCGACTCGGGCATCCACGTGACGAAGTTCTGGTTCTCGGTGTCGCGCACCGAGCAGCGCACGCGCTTCGCGATCCGCCAGCTCGACCCTGTGCGGCGGTGGAAGCTCTCCCCCATGGACCTCGCCTCGCTCGACCGCTGGGAGGACTACACGGCGGCGAAGGAGGAGACGTTCCGCCTCACCGACAAGAAGCACGCGCCGTGGACGATCATCCGCTCCAACGACAAGAAGCGGGCGCGCCTGAACGCGATGCGATTCTGGCTCGGTCAGTTCGACTACGAGGGCAAGGACCACGATGTGGTCACGAAGCCGGACCCGCTGCTCGTGATGCGGGGTAAGCAGGAGACGGCCGACGAGTAGGGCCGGCGCCGCGCGGGGCTCCGCGTCGCGTGGCCTGGCGAGGCCGGGTCAGCTCGAGAGCTGGGCCCGCATGAGGTCGCGGAACACGGGCACGAGCGGGTTGTCGGTCGAGCGCAGCGTGCACATCATCACGGTGACGGGCTCGATGTCATCGATCGGCACGAACACGACGTCGTCGCGCTGGTAGTGGCGGGCGGCGGAGCTCCCGGCGATATTCACGCCAGCCCCCGCGGCGACGAGCTCGAGCAGGCCCTCCATGCTGTCGGCGGATGCGCCTGGCACGATCCTCGTCCCATCGGCCCGCGGGCTCACTACCCACCAGTCGAGGATCTCCTGCGGTCCGGCGGAGGCCGCGACGAACACCTCGTCGTTCGTCTCCAGGATCGAGACCGACGAGCGGGCAGCCAGACGGTGTCCCGCCGGGACCACGAGCATCCGCCCCTCCGACCAGAGGGGCTCGCAGGTCACCTCGTCGGACGCGCTCACGGGCGAGGGCGCCAGCACGACGTCGACCCGGTCGCTGACGAGGTCGTCGACGACCTCGAAGAAGCCGGTGCGGCGCATCTCGAGCCGCGCATCCGGAACTTGCTGCAGCATCGAGCCGATCGCCGACGCAGCGAGGGAGCCTGTGGCGGAGGCCACGACGCCGAGCCGAAGCTGCGGCGCCGCCTGCTCGCTCGCGAGGCGCTGGGCCCACTCGAGGATCTCCCGGTGGTCGTCGCGGAGCCGCCTGGCGAGCGGCAGGAACTCGATTCCGAACGAGGTGAGCGTCAGCGGGCGCGATTCACGGTCGAACAGCTTGACCCCCAGCTGCCGCTCGAGGCGGCCGATCTGCTGGCTCAAGGAGGGGGTGGCGATGCGGATCCGCTCGGCGGCTCGACCGAAGTGCAGCTCCTCGGCGAGCACGCAGAAGTACTGCACGGCGTGGATCGGGATGTCCATGTTCAGAGACTAGACGGGCGCGCGCCACCGGAAGCGGCGGCGGTCGCGAGCTCCCCGGGATGCCCTGTCAACGTGCGCTCTCCGGCGGTCCCGCGTGCAGGGCCAGGAACCGCAGGGCCGGAGCCACGACGGTCTCGAGGTCGTCGAGTCCACGCCACATGTGGTCGGCTCCTGCCACGAGCTGCAGTTCGACGTGCGCGCCGACCGAGTGGAGCGCATCCCGCAGCAGCAGGCTCTGCTCGCTCGGCACCATGCTGTCGTCGGTTCCGTGCGCCAGGAGGAAGGGTGGTACCCCTGCGTGCACGGCGCGCACCGGGCTCGCCGCCTCAGTGAGCTCGCGGTGCTCCGCGAGGGGCCCGCCGATGAGCAGCTCCTCGCGACTCGGCTGGACTGACGCGCCGGGCGCGCCGACAGGCTTCGGGATCGCCGCGAGGTCGCTCGGCCCGTACCAGTCGACAACCGCCCGCACGGGCGTGCCAGGCACAGCGGCCGCGAGCGCTGCGAGGTGCCCGCCGGCGGATTCGCCCCAGAGCGCGACGCGCGTGGCATCCAGGCCGAACATCGCGGCGCCCTCGTCGAGCACCCAGCCGATCGCGGCTTCGACATCGGCGAGCTGCGCCGGGAACCTCGCCTCCCCGCTCAACCGGTAGTCGACAGACGCGACGGCCCACCCCGCACGGGTCAGGCGCCCGAACGTCTCCGCCTCGGTGCGCCCCGGGCAGAACACGCGGCGACTCCCCCGGAACCACCCGCCGCCATGCACGAACACGATGACGGGTGGGCGTTCCGCTTCCGGCAGGTGCAGGTCGAGGGTGAGCGGCCGGAATCCGGCAGGCGCAGAGAAGATGATGTCGCGCACGACGCGAGCGTGCGCCGGTGTCCGCTGCTCGCCGGACTCTGGCGTCGTGATCAATCGAACAGCTCGTATCCCTGCACGAAGTGCACGTCGTGCTTCGCGCCCTGCGCGCCGAACACGGCGGGCTCCGGGATGTGGAACTCAGCTTCCTCCGGAATGCCGAGCTTCGACGTGGGCCGCGCCACGGCCCGGAAGAAGTCCGTGAATCCCGCGCTCGTGACGCCGAAGATCTTCCCAGTCCGCTCGATACGGTACGAATGGATGGTGTCCTTCGGCACGAATCCGAAGCCCCCGGCCTCGAGGACGCGCGTCTCGCGGTTGCCCTGCCGATCGTCGATCCACAGCCGGATGGCCCCCTCGAGCACGAAGAACGTCTCGTGCGTCTCAGCGTGGAAGTGCGGCGGGACAGGCCTGCCCGGGCGCCCCTCCGTGATGAACGCGTCGAACTGGCCCGCGGTCTGCGGCGAGGTCGTGAGCAGCGTGAAGAGCTGGTCGAAGAGCACGAGCTTGTCGCCTTCTGCGGCGTCCAACAGGTACGGCAGCGGAGCCGCGGGGAGCTGGCTCTCGATCGGGGCGAATGCTGACATCGGCAACCTCCTTGTTGCGGGCCGGTCGGCCCTCGTCGTCAACCCTCGCAAGTCCTTGCGCCCCGCGCGACGGGGTCCTGCCTAAGGGACGTGAGCCACCTCCTAACGGGCAGATGCCCTCTGGGGCGGAACGCGCCGCCTTCGGCAACTACCATCGGCTTCCATGAGTCGCGAAAGAGCAGCATGACGGGCCCGACCGCACCTGCCCCAGGAATCGGCGGGCCTGACGGGCAGGGACCGAGCGGATCCCCTGCCGCGCCGCCGCCCTCCATTCACGTGCGCGCCGTGCTCACGTGGTTGGCGATCTTCCCGCTCGTCGCCATCACGTCGATGCTCGCGGACCCCCTCGTCGGGTCATGGCACCCCATCGCCCGGGCCTGCGTCGTGACGCTCGTCGTCGTCCCGCTGGCGGTGTACCTCGTCGTGCCGTCCTTCGTGAAGCTCTACGGGCGCGTCCGCCGCCGGTGACCGGTCGAGCCACCAGCGCGAGAGGTCGACTCTCTAGGATCTGAGCATGCACCACGCACAGTTCATCGAGGTGACCGCGGATGCGGCAAGCGCGTTCGCGACGCTCCTCGGCTCGGCAGACCTCGCGACGCCCGTCCCCTCCTGCCCTGGCTGGTCGCTCGCCGAGCTGGCCGAGCACCTCGGTGGCGTGCACCGGTGGGCGCGCGCGCAGTTGCTCGGCAGCGGCCAGCAGGTCGAGCGGCTGGCTCCGGAGGCACCCCTCGACGACCGGGACGCGCTGCTCGCCTGGTTCCGCGAGGGCGCCGCGGAGCTCGTGGCGACCCTGCGCGAGCTGCCGGAGGCCGCGCCCTGCTGGGCCCTCTACCCGCCGGCCCGCGCATCCACCTGGGCGAAGCGGCAGGCTCTCGAGACGACCCTGCACCTCTGGGACGCGACCGACAGCCTCGGCATCGCGGTGCCCATTCCGGCCACGATCGCGGCGGTCGGAGTCGCCGAGGTCGCGCACGACATGTACCCGAGACAGGTGTCGCTCGGGCGAATGCCGTCGCTCGACGAACGCGTCGACCTCGAGTTGCGGGGCCTCGACGCGAGCACACCTTCGCCGGTGCGGCTCGGCCCGATCGGCGAGGTGGCGGCCGGTGGGTCCTGGGCCACCGAGACCACCACCCCAGCCGATGCGACGCTCGAGCTCACCGCCGAGGACGCGCTGCTGCTGCTCTGGAAGCGACGCGAGCTCACGACGGTGGACGCCCGGCTCACGGGCTCGGCCGCGGCACTCGAGCGGGTGCTCGCGCACCCACTCGCCCCGTGAGACCCGTGAGCGCCGCGACAGCGTCAGACGCTCGTTAGCTGCTGAGCGTCGCCGCGAACGGGTCTCGCTGGTGATCCACGAGCGGAACCCGCTCGAGCGTGCTCTCGACGACGACGACCTCGCCGGCCGCCGCCGACTCCTCGATGGCGAGCATGATGTCGAGCACGTGCAGGGCGAGCTCGCCGGTCGCGACGTGCGGGAGCCCCTCGCGGATACCGCGGGCCATGTCGAGCGTGCCGTATCCGCGCCCCGTGACCGTTCCCTCCTCCGGGTAGTCCTCCCAGCTCGGCTCGAGCGTCTCCGAGTACTCCTGGGGATGGCGCGCCACTCGCGTGCCCCCGTCGGCGTGGTTCGGGTCGGGGGTGATGAGCATGCCGCCCGGGCCGATGATCTCGACGGTGCCCATCTCGGCGAGCGGGGAGTCGTTGCTGAAGGTGAGCTGCGCGCTGGCCCCGCTTTCGAAGGTGACGAGCGCATCCACGTGCGTGAGCACCTCGACTGGGAACGACTGGCCCGCGTTCGGGCCGAGCTTCACGGTGCGGGCTTCCTTGGCCGTCGAGCCCGTCGCGTAGACCTTCCTGACGGGGCCGAACGCGCTCACGAGAGTCGTCACGTAGTACGGCCCCATGTCGAGCAGTGGGCCGCCGCCGCGGGCGAAGAGGAACGCCGGGTTGGGGTGGAACAGGTCGGGCCCCGAGTAGCGCATCATGGTGCGGGCCGTGAGCGGGGTGCCGATGACGCCGCTCGCGAGGTGACGGAGGGCGGTCTGGATGCCCGGGTTCAGCACCGTGTCGGGTGCAACCCCCACGCGCAGGCCAGCCGCGTCGGCCGCCTCGAGCAGGGTCTTGGCCTCCTGTCGGTCGATGCCGATGGGCTTCTCGATCCACACGTGCTTGCCCGCCGCGATGGCGTCGAGCGCGACCGGGACGTGGGCGGCCGGGATAGTCAGGTTGATGACGATCTCGACGTCATCGTTCGCCAGCACCGAGGCGGGCGAGCCGGAGAACGGAACACCGTAGCTCGCGGCCTTCTCTGCGGCGAGGGCCTCGTTGAGGTCGCCAAGCGCCACGACTCGCACGTCGGGGAAGCGCGTCAGGTTGTCGAGGTAGGCGTTGCTGATCATGCCGGTGCCGATGATGCCGACGCCGACGGGGCCTCTCCTGGCCGTCTGGCGGCGCACCTGCTCGCTGCTCATGCGCGGTTCTCCAGGTAGTCGAAACTGGCGGCGATCGCGGCGAAGATGTCGCCGTCGAAGTGGTCGAACTCGATGACGGCGAATTCCGCCGACGGGGTAGCCGCAAGGGCAGCCTCGAGCGGGATGGCACCGTGACCGGCCGGGACCTGGCCCAGCCCCGACGGGTCGAAGGGAGCATCCGCGACAAACGGGTTCTCGACCTGCGGACCGTCCTTGATGTGGAGGGCCCTCACGCGGTCGCCAAGACGCCTGAGCAGGGCCGGCGCATCCACTCCCCCGATGTGCGCCCAGTACACGTCGATCTCGAGGACCACCTCGTCGTCGAGGAGCCCCGCGAAGTACTCGAGGGCGGGGACGCCCTCGATGAGGGTGCTGAGCTCCCACGCGTGATTGTGGTAGCCGACGCGGAGGCCGTGCTCGGCGGCTGACCTGGCTGCCTCGTTGAGGGCGGACGCCGTCGCCTCGACGGCTTCGCCGGTCGACCAGTCGAAGACCGCAGGGTCGATGACGACCTCCATGCCGAGCTTCTTCGCTGCCTCGAAGGTGGCGGCGTGGCTCGGCACCGGCGTCGTCACGCCCTCGCGCGTGACCTCCTTGGCGACGAGCATCGCGTGACCCGTCGGGGCCGCGATGCCGTGCCTGGCGAAGGCCGCCGCGAGCTCGTCGGCGCGGTCGACGAAGGCGAAGGCTTCGACGTTGCGCAGGCCGATCTCGCTGAGGCGCGCGAGCGTGCCGTCAAGGTCGGCTTCGAGGTGCGAGTTGACGCTGTACAGCTGCAGCGAGGTCGCTGGCCGCTGCGCTCCCGTTCGAGTGGAGGGCGCTTCTGGTCGAGTGGTGGGCACGGTGACTCCTGTGTCGGTGGGCGTCCGCCCCGTCGCGGTTCGCTCTCCTGGAGACGCTACTAGAAAATTGCCAGTTGGCAACTTTGAGTGTGCCGAGCCCGGCTCAGCGGTCCTGACCGAGACGCTCGAGCAGCCCGAGCGTGGCCGCGACGTCGACGTCGGGATCGAGGAGCCACCGCACCTGGAGCCCGTCCGAGGCCGCCATGATCAGGTCGACCAGCATGGATGCCTCGGCGCGTCGCCCCTCGGGAAGGGCCGCGAGCTGCCCGTCGATCTCGACCGCCAAGCGGGTCCTCGCCCGCGCGAACCGCTCCGTGAAGAACACCCTCGCGGGCCCATCCCCCGGCTCGACCGACTTCGCCAGCATCTCCGTGAAGAGCGAGACCATTCCCGGGAACTGCACATTGAATTCGGCGCTGAGCCGCATCCGCTGCACGAGCGATACCGAGTCTGGCATGCGCCCTTCGTTGACGCGGTCGTGCTCGCGGATCACCGCGACGAGCAGCCCCTCGCGAGAACCGAAGTAGTGGGTCAGCATGCCGTGGGAGACACCGATGGACTCGCCGATCGCGCGCAGGGAAGCGCCGCTCGCTCCGGTCACGCGGAGGGTCTCGTAGGCCTGCGCCAGGATCTCGCGCTTCCGCTCGACACCCTTCGCGTACTGCCCCCGCGCTCTATCCGCTGCCACGCCAAGCATCGTATCCGGGGCCGGGCCGTCGCGGCCCCCTTGCGGACCCTTCCGCTAGGCCCCGCCGCTTGGCCTCGCCTCGTGGTGGCGAGCCCCGTGCGTCCGACGGTCCTCCTTCATCGCCGCCTCGGCCAGGTGCCGCTTCCCAGCCACGAGCTGCTCACGGGTGGCCCGCTCGGCCGCCCGGAACGGCTCCCAGTAGGTGTCGTCGTAGTCCTCGACGATCTGGAACGTCCACCTCCCCTCGATCACGTTCCGCCCGACCAGCTCGGCGTCGAGCCGATCTGCGACCTCCGGGTGTCCGGCGTCGCGCAGTGCATCGGATGCCTCGCCGAGGGCGAGGTCGGCGGCGCCGGTCAGCCTGTGGAACCCGTAGAGGAGCCCACGCGCCTGGTCGACCATCTCGAGGGCCTCGGTGAGCTTCCCGACGGCCGCGATCGTGGCTTCGTCGACACCCTCGGGCGGAAGGTGCTCAGCACCTCGACGCCCCCTCGGGTCGTCATCGGTTCCTGGAACGCTCTGGTCATCGCTCATACCGTGATTGTGTCGACCGCGCCTGGACGGCGCGTGGGTTCCGCGCCGGCCGCTCGCATCCGCTGAGCCCCAACCTCAGCCCACTCCGACTCCAGTCCAGTGCAGTCCAGTCCAGTCCAGTGGGAGTGGATCGCAAGTCCAGCGACGCTGGATTGGCACGGGCGCTCGGAGTGGACCCGTCGTACGGTTGCGACACACGCACCCCGCTCACCCCGTTGTGGCGCCCCACCCGTGCCACCTCCTCTCCGAAAGGCCCACCCCGTGACCACCTCGCGCCCCTTCGCCCAAGTCGACGTCTTCTCGGAGGCCCCATATCTCGGCAACCCGGTCGCCGTCATCCTCGATGGCGCGGGCCTCACGGACGACGAGATGCGACACATCGCACGGTGGACGAACCTCTCGGAGACAACGTTCGTACTGCCGACAACCGACCCCGGTGCCGACTACCGGCTGCGCATCTTCACCCCTGGCGGGGAGCTCCCCTTCGCCGGCCATCCGACCCTCGGCTCGGCGCATGCATGGCTCGAGCGCGGCGGCACTCCGAAGAACACGGGGCGTGTGGTGCAGGAGTGCGGCGCCGGCCTCGTCGAGGTGCGCATCGACGAGGGACGCCTGGCGTTCGCCGCTCCGCCCACGCTGCGGAGCGGCCCGCTGGAGCCCGAGTTCCTGGCGCGCATCGTCTCGGCATACGGCATCAGCGCCGACCAGGTCACCGCCCACCAGTGGATCGACAACGGGCCGGGGTGGGCCGTCGTTCAGCTCGCATCCGCTCAGGAGGTGCTCGACCTCGACCCCGATCTCTCCCTGCTGCCTGAAGCCATGGTCGGAGCCGTCGGGGCCTACCCTCCGGGGGCACCGCACGCCTTCGAGCTGCGCAGCTTCGCGCCCGCCATCGGCGTGGACGAGGATCCGGTCTGCGGCAGCATGAACGCGTCGACGGCCCAGTGGATGCACCGTACGGGCACCGCCCCGGGTTCGAGCTGGCGAGTCTCCCAGGGCACACGCCTCGGCCGTGCCGGTGACATCACCGTGACCGTCGACGACTCCGGGGCCGTCTGGGTCGGTGGTGCCACGACGACGCTCTTCTCGGGCACGGCACTCGCCTAGCCGCGGCTCGCGCCGCCCCCGCCAGCGCGATCCCAGCACTCCCCCTGCCCCGTCGACAGCCCCAACCCCAGCGGCGAAGCTACCCCCAGTGGCGGGGTCGCGTGAGCGACTCGGGCAGCTGCGTGGCATCGTCGCCGAAGGCGGCCGCGAGCTGTGGCTGCGTCAGGTGCAGCACGTGGCGCAGGTCGGCGCCGTGCAGCTCGGCGTCCCTCAGGTCGGCGCCGAGGAGATCAGCCCAGCGGAGGTCGGCACCCCGGAGCTTCGCCGCGATGAGCAGGGCACCCCGCAGCTCGACCGCCCGCAGGTCGCTGCCCGAGAGGTCAGTGCCGAGGTACACGCCGCGGGGTTCGATCCGTGACCAGGCGCCGGATGCACGGCGCCGCGGGACGTGCATCCGTCGCACCTCGTGGCTCACCGCCCCGAGCAGCTCGCCGGCGGCCGGCCGGCTCGTCTCGACGGCGGCGCGCAGCGAGGCCAGGTCGGGCGAGGCGGCCTGCACGTCGACCTGATCGAAGAGCGTGTCGATGCGTCGAAGCAGCGAGCGATCGGCGGTGCGACGCCTCGCTTCGGCCAGCAGCCACAGCACTTCGTGCAGCTGGCGCACGAGAGGGAACACGGCGAACATGGCTTCCCGCAGGTCGTCGCCTTCCCGCCAGTCACCACCGCCGAAGGTCTCCTGCGTGACGCGCTGCCCGGCGCCGTGGCACTCGAAGACGGTGCAGCCGCGGTATCCGCGCTCGAGGAGCGCAGAGTGGATGCCGCAGCCGAGGTTCTCGTCGAGGTTCCGGCACGGCTTTCCGGCGGGCTTCTCGTGCGCGAAGTCGTCACCGCGCGAGAACGCGAGCGCCGAGCAGCAGAGGGCGACGCAGTTGGCGCAGTCGCTCCGGAATCGCGCGGTATCGGCGCTCGCGCCGCGTCCGCTGCGCGCGGTTCCGCCGGGCATCGGCACTGTGGGCCGGTGCCGCAGCGGTTCGCTGAGTTCGCCTGGAGACATCGTGCCGTCAGCCTACGTTTCCGCGCACGCGTGCCAGCTGTGCACGGCCGGGGCGTGATTCCCCGACCGTCGCTGGCCCGCGCAGCGCATCGCCCGCGCGCAGCTCTCAAATGTTCGGCGCACCGAACATTGATCTTCTGACCACCGTAGCGCTATGCTCTGGTCATGCTGACCCCCGCGCTGCGCGCAGCCCGAAGGAAGGCCAGCCGCATCGTCGCGGCGGGCCTCGCCCTCGTCACGCTCGCGTCCCTCACCGCCTGCGCCCCCTCCTCCGAGGGCGAGGACAACCGGCCCGTCGTCCTCACGACCTTCACGGTGCTCGCCGACATCGCGAGGCAGGTCGCCGGCGATGAGCTTCGCGTCGAGTCGATCACGAAGGTCGGTGCCGAGATCCACGGCTACGAGCCGACCCCGCTCGACATCGCGAAGGCGTCGGAAGCCGACCTGATCCTCGACAACGGCATGAACCTCGAGGCATGGTTCGAGCAGTTCGTCTCCGGCATGGATGTCCCCCACGTCGTGGTCAGCGACGGCGTCGAGGAAGTGCCCATCGCGGGCGACGCCTACGCGGGCCTCCCCAATCCGCACGCGTGGATGTCGCCCCTCAACGTGCAGCTGTACGTCGACAACATGGTCACCGCCTTCTCCGACCTCGTCCCCGCGAGCGCGACCGTCTTCGAGGAGAACGCCGCCGCCTACAAGGCAGAGCTGCAGGCCGTGCACGACGAGCTCGTCGCGGCCATCGAGCCTCTCCCCGCATCCCAGCGGGCACTCGTCACCTGCGAGGGGGCCTTCTCGTACCTGACGAGAGACGCCGGGCTCGACGAGGTCTACATCTGGCCCGTCAACGCCGAGCAGCAGGCCACCCCGCAGCAGATCGCCGGGGTCATCGATCATGTGCGCGACAACGATGTTCCGGCCGTGTTCTGCGAGTCGACCGTGTCGGATGCGCCGATGCGGCAGGTCGTCGACGCCACGGATGCGGAGTTCGGCGGCACTCTCTACGTCGACTCGCTGAGCGAGGAAGACGGCCCCGTGCCGAGCTATCTCGACCTCATCCGGCACGACGTCGACACCATCGTGGCCGGACTGACCGGCAAGACGGGAAGCGAATCGTGAGCGCAGCCTCCACTCCTCGGGCCAGCACTGGGCCATCGGCGGGCGTGGCCGCGCCGGCCATCGAGGTCGAGAACCTCACCGTGCACTACGGGGAGGTGCTCGCCCTCGACCGGGCGAGCCTTGCCATCGCCCCCGGCCGGGTCTGCGGGCTCATCGGCATGAACGGCTCTGGCAAGTCCACGCTCTTCAAGTCGATCATGGGCGTCGTCCGCCCCGACGCGGGCACCGTCCGCATCCTCGGGGGCTCTTCGGCGGATGCGCGCAAGCGGGGCAGCGTCAGCTACGTTCCCCAGAGCGAACAGGTCGACTGGGATTTCCCTCTCTCGGTGCGCGATGTGGTGATGACCGGACGCTACGGACACCTCGGCATCACCCGGAGGCCCCGGGCGCGCGACCACGCGGCTGTCGACGCCGCCCTCGAGCGCGTCGAGCTCTCCGAGCTGGCAGGTCGGCAGATCGGCCAGCTCTCGGGCGGTCAGCGCAAGCGCGCCTTCGTGGCCCGCGGTATCGCCCAGGAGGCCGAGGTGCTACTCCTCGACGAGCCCTTCGCGGGCGTCGACGCCCGCTCTCAGGCCACCATGACGAGGCTCCTCCGGGAGCTGGCCGAGCAGGGGGTGTGCATCCTCATCGCCACCCACGACCTGGGCTCCCTCCCAGAGCTGGCCGACGAGGCCGTCCTCTTCAACCGGCGGGTGCTGCTGCACGCGAGCCCCGAGGAGATCATCCGGCCCGAGAACCTCGCACTCGCCTTCGGCATCGAGACCGGAACGGGGGCGGCAGCATGAACCTCGTCGATCTCCTCCTCGAACCCCTCGGCTACGAGTTCATGGTGCGGGCGCTCATCACGACCGTCATCACGGCCGTCGTCTGCGCCCTCCTCAGCTGCTGGCTCGTGCTCATCGGGTGGTCCCTCATGGGAGACGCCGTCTCGCACGCCGTCCTCCCCGGGGTGGTGCTCGCCTACATCGTCGGGGCTCCCTTCGCGCTCGGGGCGCTCGCCTTCGGGCTGCTCGCCGTCGGCCTCATCGGCGTGATCCGCGACACCAGCAGGGTGAAAGAGGACGCGGCGATCGGCATCGTCTTCACGACCCTCTTCGCGTTCGGCCTCGTGCTCATCTCAGTGACGCCGAGTCAGACCGACCTCAGCCACATCCTCTTCGGCAACCTCCTCGGCGTCAGCCCCACCGACCTCGTGCAGATCGGCATACTCGCGGCGATCGTCGCCGTCGTGCTCCTCGTGAAGCGGCGAGACTTCACCCTCGTCGCGTTCGACGCCACCCACGCCCACGCGATCGGCCTCAACCCGCGCGTCCTCCGCGGCGCCCTCCTCGGGCTGCTCGCCCTCACCGCCGTCGTCGCCCTGCAGACAGTCGGCGTGATCCTCGTCGTGGCGATGCTCATCATCCCCGGAGCGACCGCGACGGTGCTCACGCGCAGCTTCGCGCGGATGCTCGTCATCGCCCCCGTCGTCTCCGTCGTCTGCTCGGCGGCGGGCCTCTACGCCAGCTACTACCTCGACGCCGCATCCGGTGGGATGATCGTGCTCGCGCAGGGCCTCGCCTTCCTGCTCGCCTACCTGCTCTCCCCAACACAGGGCCTCGTCACGTCGCGGATCCTCGCGAGGCGTCGCTCGAGGGGCAAGAGCGCTGGAGGGCCCGGCGCCACAGGGATGGCTACCGAAGGGGCGGCTGCCGAGGCGAAGACCGCCTAGCTTCCCGACGCTCTCGATTCCCGACGCTCTCGATTCCCGAAGCTCTCGGCTTCCGTCACCCAGACGGCTCGAGCCGCGACGGGCCCGAGGGCAAACGGAGCCGCGACGGGCCCCGCCGAGCCTGCGGTGCCCGCAGTGGCGTCGGCTTGCCCGCGATCAGTGTTCGCGTCCGAGTCCACCACGGTGAGCAGCATCGACTCGGAGTACGGGTCGCTCTCGCCGATCTCGAGCCGCGCCCCAACCGTGAGGCCCTTCGCCGCGAAGTACTTGAGGAGCTCGGCGTCCGAGTCCGAGATGCGCTCGACGACAACGCGCTTCCCCGCTTCGAGGCTGCTGAGCAGAACAGCCTGCGGGATGCTCACCTCGCCAGCTGCAGAGGGGATCGGGTCGCCGTGCGGGTCGCGTTCGGGGTGCCCGAGCATCGCGTCGATGCGCTCCACCATGAGGTCGGACACGGAGTGCTCGAGGTTCTCTGCCTCATCGTGCACCTCATCCCAGCCGTACTGGAGCACCTCCACGAGGAACGTCTCGAGGAGCCGGTGCCTGCGGATCATGGTCAGCGCGTGGGAGCGCCCCTCCGTGGTGAGGGAGATGCTGCCGTAGCGCGCGTGCTCGAGAAGCCCCTGGTCGGCGAGCTTGCGGATGCCCTCCGACACCGTCGAGAGCCGCAGCTGCAGGCGCTCGGCGACGATCGTCGCCGTGACGGGCGCATCCGACCACTCCTGGAGGCTCCAGACCACCTTGAGGTAGTTCTGCGCGCTCACCGAGAGTTCTGACACCGACATGCCCACAAGCCTACGGGCAGGGGATGCGACGGGGCCGCCGTCCGCGCCTGCCATCGCCGGCGGAGCCTCGGGGCACGACGCCCGGGCTCAGGCACCTCAGGCGGTTCTGGCGTCCCAGCGGTCGCCGAATCGGCTCTTTCCGGCGAGCATGGTCCACACGGTGGGCCCGAGCGGCGGGTACTCGGTCGCGATGCGCCGCATGAGCTGCGCATCGTGTTCGCCACTGGAGGGGGCTTCGTCTCCGCCCCGTTCGAGAGCTTCGGCGCGCATGAGCAGCACCACGAGCTCGTCGACCGTCGGCAGCTCCTGCATGAAGCGCCACGGGTCTTCACCGCGGCGAGCCCGCCCGTAGATCATAGTCTCTCGCTCGTCCTGCGCTTCGGCGCGCAGGACTTCGAGGCTTGCTCGCCTGGTCAGTTCGTAGCGCTCGGTTTCCACTCGACGAGCCTACGCGCCATGCCACCTTCCCGCTGGGGCTTGTGGAGCGGGACCGGGCGGACGCCTGGAGAGGTGCCGCTTGCAGCACGGCTGCGTGAGAGTCTTCTCACCTGCCAGGATCTGGACTCGTGCGCCCCAGATAATCAGTGGATGCAGGTGACCACGGTGGGGCAGGGGCGGCAGGAGGTGCGGCCCCGCGCTTCGGTGCGAGTGCGCATCCTCGCGTCGATCCTGCTCGTCACGATGCTCGGCATGATCGTCGCCGGCGCGACGAGCTACTTCGCGGCCCGCGAGCGCGACCTGAGCGGAGTTGATGAGCGCCTCGTGGCCCTCGCGGAGAACGTCAGCGGCCTCGTGAGCGGCACGGACGCCGCCGCGCCCACGACGTCGGACCCGGCAGCCCCTGCGGCCCCTGCCCCCGACCCGGCCCGCACCTTCGCGAGCAGCACCGAAGCCCTCGAGCTGGTCATGCAGCGCTTCGTCCCGGAACGCAACGAGGGAGCCCTCGGGCTGGTCGACGGCGTGCCGACGTTCATCCCGGCGACACCGACCCCGTTCTCCCTCGCCGAGGTGCCCGGCCTCGTCGAACGAGCCGTCGCGGAGACCGCCGACGACTCGGTGCGAATGGGCACCTTCGTCGACGGCGCCCTCGCCCTCCGCTACATCGCCGTCCCCTTCACGGTGGGCGACGGCTCGAGCGACGCGCTGTACCTCGCGGCGTACGACCTCCGGGCCGAGCTCGCCGACACCACCAGCACCTTCCAGACGTATGCGATGGTCGCCGTCGCCGCCCTCGCCGCCGTCGGCCTCGTGGGCTGGTTCGTCGCCGGCCGCCTCCTCAGACCACTCCGGGAGTTGCGGGAGACGGCGGCGTCGATCACGGGCAGCAACAGGTCTGCGCGCATCCCGGTCGTCGGCAACGACGACGTCTCCGCTCTGACCGCGACGATCAACGGCATGCTCGACCGCCTCGACGGCTCCCTCACCTCCCAGCGGCAGCTGCTCGACGACGTGCGTCACGAGCTGAAGACCCCCATCACGATCGTGCGTGGGCACTTCGAGCTGCTCGACCCGAACGACCCTGCCGACACCAGGGAGACGGTCGCCCTGGCCCTCGACGAGCTCGACCGCATGAGCGAGCTCATCGACGACATCGAAGCGCTTGCCGTCAGCGAGCAGCAGGGACTCCTGAGCATCGCGCCCTGCGACGTGCTCGAGCTGACGGAGCAGGTCCAGGCGAAGGCGAGCGCCCTCTCGAACCACGGCTGGGTGCTCGGTCAGACGGCGCCGGTGGTCGTCGATGTCGACGCGCGCCGCATCACGCAGGCCTGGCTGCAGCTCGCCGACAACGCCGCCAAGTACTCGCCGGCAGGCTCCCGGATCGAGCTCGGCAGCCTCGTGGATGCGCGCGGCGAGCTCCGGCTCTGGGTCCGGGACGAGGGGGTCGGCATCCCCGCCTCCGCGCAGGAGCGCATCTTCGATCGCTTCGGGCGTGCCGAGACGGGCCGCAGCCAGACCGGGTCAGGCCTCGGGCTCGCCATCGTGCAGTCGATCGCTCGCGGCCACGGTGGAAGAGTCGAGCTCTCGAGCCAGCCGGGGCTCGGGTCCACCTTCACGATCGTCGTGCCTGCGCACGGATCTCCCGGCTCCGACAGCTCCGACAGCTCCGGGGCCAGCGCCTCCGCCGCGTCAGGCGGCGACGCGCGGCCCCATCATCCCGAGGAAGAGGACACCGCATGAGCAGAATCCTGGTCGTCGAGGACGAGGCGCGCATCGCCTCGTTCGTCGAGAAGGGTCTGAAGTCGGCAGGGTACGCGGTCGCGGTGGCAGGCTCTGGCACCGATGGGTTCGAGCTTGCCCGCGGCGGCGACTTCGACCTCGTGCTCCTCGACGTCGGCCTCCCGGGAATGGACGGCTTCGAGGTGCTCGACCGGCTGCGAGCCGAGGGGCACACGATCCCGGTCATCATGCTCACGGCGCGCACCTCGGTCGAGGCCACCGTGCGGGGTCTCGACGGGGGCGCCAACGACTACCTCGCGAAGCCGTTCAAGTTCGACGAGCTCCTCGCACGCATCCGGCTTCGACTCCGGGATGCTGGGCAGGCCGCCACCACGGAGCTCACCCACGAAGACCTGCTGCTCGACCTCCGCACGCGCCGCGTGCGAGTCGCCGGCGCCGACATCGACCTGTCGGCACGCGAGTTCGGGCTCGCCGAGCAGTTCTTCGCCAACCCCGGGCAGGTCTTGAGCCGCGAGCAGCTGCTCAGCAGGGTCTGGGGGTTCGACTTCGACCCAGGCTCGAACGTCGTCGACGTATACGTCCGCTACCTGCGCGGCAAGATCGGCTCCGAGCGCATCGAGACGGTGCGGGGCATGGGATACCGCCTGCGCTGAAGCCGACCCCGGCGACCCCGGCGAGCGTCAGACCTCGCCGCCTTCAGCCTGCCCCACAGCAAGGCCCTGCCGCCGCCGGTCCTTGACGTCGCCGTCAGTCCTCACCGTCGTCATCATCATCATCATCGTCGTCGTCGTCATCGTCGTCATCGACTTGGGACGGGCCCACCGGTGCCACGGGCACGGGAGCCTGGATGCCACCCGTCGGGAGCGACGGCTGGACCGGGTCCGGCGGGAGGCTCGGTGACGGCGCCCCGGTCGAGACCGGGGCCGTGGAGGCGGTCGCTGATGGGGTCACGCTGATCGTCGTCGCCGGCGACTGCTCGCCGACGATCGGCCCGAGGTTGACGGCTTCCCCGGGCGAGGAGCGCAGCGACGTGGCCTGCGCGAACGTGACCCCGGCGAGCACGATGGCGAGCGCGCCGGCCCCGGCGAGGGCCACGACGAGCCAGCGAGGCCGGGGCTTCTCGGCGCTCATCGTCTCGGTTCCTTGGAGAGGGCGCTGGCGAAGTCGAGGATGCGATCGGGCAGCGCATCGAGCCCGACCCCTCCTCGCACGGCAGCCCCGAACGCGTGCGAGAGCAGATGTGTGAGGGCGACTGCGCTGGATCGGATGCTCAGGTCGGGGTCGTCCGTGACGAGCCCGGATCCACCCGGCTCGGCCCAGGTACGCGCGAACTCGCCCCAGGCGAGCCTGACGAGTTCGGCGAGCTCGAACGTGGCCGTGCGCAGCTCCGCTCTCCCGCCCAGATCGTGGGTGAGGGCCGTCACGATGGCGTGCGCGTAGAGCCCACCGAGGTCGTCGGCGAGGTCGCCGACGCCAGCCGTGTCGATGTCGACGACCCCCGTGATCGAGGTGCCGCCCCCGGGCCGGGCGCTCGGCTCGACGAAGATCTGTCCAAGGTGCAGGTCGCCGTGCACCGTGCGCGCTGGCCCCGGCCGCGCTTCGGCGAGCGCTCGGCGGATGCTCACCGCGATCCCATCGATGTCGGCCCGTCGCGCAGGGAGCAGGTCGTGGAGCCGCAGCAGGTACCAGTCGAGCCCCGTCGTGAGGCTCGCGCGGGCTCCTCGAGAGACGGGTGCCGCCCCGATCGACGCGACGAGCGACTGCAGTTCGCCCAGGAACTCGAGCCGAGCCTCAGGAGTGTGGGGCACGTGTGCGTCGGCAGGCAGGCCAGGCATCCGCTCGAGGGCGACGAGGCCCGCCTCGCTCCACCCGCGACTGCGCGGAACGGCGACGCCGCCGCCGCCGAGCTCCTCGTGGATGCGGTGCAGCGGCTCGGCGTGCCCGGGCCGGACGACCTTGAAGAACAGCGTGCCGTCCGGGCCGGCAAGACGCAGGACTGCTCGGCGCCCGGGCCGGTAGGCGAGCATCTCGAGCTGGCCTTCTCCGACGGCTCCGAAGCGGGCCGCGGTCTCCCGCGCTGAGTCGGGGAACGCCGTCGCGGGAAGGGCAGGCAGAGCTGGGTCGTGCGGGTACCGCCACACCCTCACCTGCTCGCGGGTCACGGGGTTCTGCACCGTGGTCCAGTTCTGCGCCTCACCCACCTCAGATGCAGCGGCCGGGTTGGTGGCCGTGTCGATGAAGAGGCGGATGCGCTCGTCTGGCCCCTGCTGCGAGGCGAGTTCCACGTCGTAGCCGGCGAGGACGCCGTCGCCGCTCGGCTCAGCGCAGGCGAGCGTCACCGACGCCACCTCGCGGCCGGTGCCAGTGGCCACGGCCTCGATCACCTGCCTGGCTGCTGCGAACATGCGCTCCCCCTTGCGGGCTCTGTCGTCGGTCCTCCTGCTGAACTTACCGGGGCCAGTTCTCCGCAGCCCGGGAGCTCGCCAGACTGTGGACATCGTCGGGCGTCGGGTGTCAGGCGCTTGGCACCGACGGCGGCGTCTGCGCCGACACCGGGCTCTGCGCGCTCACGGGGCTCTGCACGGTCGGCGCGCTGAGCGGCGTCTGGGCCGAGACGGGGCTCGGGGAGCTGAAGACAGGTGTCGCGGTGGGTGACGCGCTGCTGTCCGTCGTGGGCGAGGCCGAAGCAGTCGGGGGTGCCGACGGCGTCGTGAGGGTGAGCTGCTCGCCCGGCACGTCGCGAACCTCGAGGGCGTTGGCGACACCGGCGCCGCCGACCGCGAGGATGCCGAGCCCGAGGGCGCTTGCCGATCCGACGATGATCCAGGTGTTCTTCTTCATAGTGCTGCCTCCTGCTGACTGCCGAGCCGCGAGTTCGCCTCGGTAGACCCAAGCTTCGTGAGCATTCATGAGACGCACCGTGCCCAGTTGATGAGAGCACCCTCATGATCGGAGCCTCTGGCCCCGGAACCCGGCGCGCGCCCGCTGTCCAGCGGTGGGCCGCGCACGGGCGAGGGGTGGGCGGACGCGCCTGCATCCGCCCACCCCTCGCGACGGGCACCCTCAGTGGGTCATGCCGTCTGCCCGCGGTGCTTGCCCTCCGCGATCTCCTCGACGAGCTTCGCGTTGAACGCTGGCAGGTCGTCTGGAGTGCGGCTCGAGACGAGCCCCTGGTCGACGTGGACCTCCTCGTCGACCCAGGTCGCCCCGGCATTGACGAGGTCGGTCTTGAGGCTCGGGAAGCTCGTGAGCGTGCGCCCGTCGAGCACCTTCGCGTCGGTGAGGATCCACGCGCCGTGGCAGATCGCCGCAACTGGCTTGTGGGCCTCGAAGAAGTCGCGTGCGAACGAGACCGACGCCTCGTCGAGACGCAGGAGGTCGGCGTTGCCGACCCCTCCCGGGAGCACGAGCGCGTCGAAGTCCGCTGCCTTCGCGTCAGCCGAAGCGAGGTCGACGGCCTGTTCATGCCCGTTCTTGCCCGTCACGGTGCCGGACTCGGGCGCGACGAGGGACGCGTCTGCGCCCGCCTCGGTCACGGCGCCCCATGGGCTGGTCAGCTCGCTGTCCTCGAAGTCGTTCGTGAGGAGGAAGGCCACGCGCTTGGTGTCGAGAGTCGTCATTGCTGAGTGTCCTTTCGTCGGGGGAAGTATGCAGCTCGGGCGGGACCGGGTTCCGACCCACAACCGAGCAGGCGTCAACGCTCTCGCACCGACCTCACCGAACCTTGGATGTCTCGTGTGCGCGCCCTGGCCGTCAGCTGGACGAGCCCAGCAGCAGCTCCCGCAGCGCCGCCTCGCCGGAGCCCCTGCCCGCAACGACGACCCGTCCCTCGTCGTAGGCCTCGATGACGCGCGGATCGATGTAGCTCGACCTCGCGACCGCTGGCGTGTTCCCGAGCAGCTCGGCGGTGTCCCGCACGGCCTGCGCCACCAGCGACTTCCGCTCCCGCACGGTGCCCCCGACCCCCAGTTCGGCGAGCCGACCAGCAGCGAAGACCGTGCCGTGGAGCGTGCGGAAGTCCTTCGCCGTGAATTCGCCCTTCGTGCGCATCCTGATGTCGTCGTTCACCTCTCTGGCCGCGAGTCGCCGCCAGGCTCGCCCGTCCTTCCACGCCAGGATGCGACGCCCAGGCGAGCCGGTGCCCTTGCGCTCCCCCAGGAACGACACGAGCTCGCCGTCCTCGATGAGGGCGCTCCACGGCACCCCACTCTTGCCCTTGAACTCGAGCAGCACCTGCTCCTCCTGCAGCAGGATGTGCCGGTTCAGGAGCGTCGTGAGCCCCCGGTGCCCGAACTGCTTCGCCGACCTCTCGCTGCCCACCCGCAGGAATGCCGTGTCGAGGAGCTTGAAGCTCGCGGCGAGCGAAGCATCCCTGCCGGAGCTCGCTGTGCGGAGGGCACTCGTCGCCGAACGCCGCGCCGCGGGGAGCACCCGGGACAGCTCGAGGGCCCGGTCGAAGGTCACGATCTGCCGCTTCGCCGTCCAGTCGGGATGGTAGATGTACTGGGTTCGACCGAGCGCATCCACGCCGAGGGCGAGGACATGGGCGTTCTCGTGCGGCGCGATGCGCACGTCCTGCCAGGCCGGTGGGATGGCGAGCGACGCGAGGCGTTCGCGGAGTCGTGCGTCGACGATGCGCTCACCGCGCTCGTCGCGGTAGCTGAAGCCGCTCCCGGCAACGTGCCGCGTCCACGCGCCAGCCGCGGGAGTCCACCTTCGCAGTCGAACCATCCCTTCTGACTAGCACCCGCCACCCCGTTGTGGCAAGGCTTCAACGCTGAGGAACATATTGGCGTATCTCTAAGAGGTATCAGCTTCCCTGAGATGTCGTGAGAACTCTCCACATATCTCAGGGAATAGCCCTCCGCGCACATGTCAGTGCGCGAAGATGCGACTATCCGTCTGAGACGGTCGCCAACGACGGCAGGAGCCTCATGCCATTCCCCGTTCCACCTCTCACCGCGACGACGCCCGCCGAGGGCCGCGTCGACCGCCTCTCCGAGAACTCGTACCGGGTCGTCAAAGACGGACGTGTCCTCGGCTTCATCAACAAGATCGATGAACTCTGCGTCGTCTCGGCAGGGTCCGACCCGGGTGCGGCCTTCGAAGTGCTGCAGACCCGCGACTTCGCCCGTGCCGTCAAGGAGCTCCAAGACCGAGCCTGACTCGTGGATTCCCAGCAGCGCGGCTCAAGGTTCCGCTGGAAGGCAGCGGGCCTCGGGGCCGCGTGCGCCGTTGCCGTCGTGCTGAGCGGATGCTCGCCGACCGGCCAGGCGCCGAGCTCAGAATCCAGCACTGGCACGTTCTCGCCGGCCGCTGCACCCCAGGCCGCGGAAAGCTCAGATGCCTCGGAGTCCTCAGCGGCCCCGGACGGTGGGGAACTCGTGTTCGCCGCCACGGCGGACGACCGCCATTCGTGGATCACCGCGGAGGCCCGGGTGACCGGCGTGACCCGGACGGGCACGTGCGAGTACACCGCGAGCGCCGAGGGCGTTGACACGATCACTCGAACGGCCAAGGCGCTCAGCAGCAATTACGACACGGTGTGCGGTGATATCTCCTTCGAGCTCGGGACGCCCGGCACCTACACGGTGACCGTCACCATCACGGGAGTCACCGCGGAGCCGGTGACCGGCAGCACCGAGGTCGAGTTCCTGGGCTCCTCCGCCGACTGACGAGTCCGGACGGCCCCCGCCCGCACCGCCCGAGGCGGCGCGCCCTCGCCGCTGCCCAGCTCTCCTCCTCCGCGCTCCGCCCGCGCGACCACTCGCGCCCGCTATCCCCCGTCGCGCCCCCGCTACGTGCCCCCGCTCGCAGACCTGGGGCCAGCGCACCGCGTACGCGCCAAACGGATGCATAAACCCCGGGTCTGTCCGCGCCAGGGGCCGCGCTCCACTGTGATGTCACAGGTGCGCCGCTCTTGGAGTTCTCCACAGCGGTTCGCGGGATCCCGCGCGGGCGACGCCGCGCACGTAGCGTCGCCGTGTGGCTCCTCCAGACAGACCTCCGCGTTTTCGCGACCAGCTTCCACCCGAGCTCCGGGGCAAGAGCTTCACGGTGGCGGACGCGCAAGACCTGGGTGTGGGCCGGGGCCGGCTGAGGAACCCGGGGCTGGCGAGACCCTTTCGTGGCGTTCGCGTCGATAGCGACGCAGCAGAGCCGGCTGACGGGCAGGAGTCGACATCGGCGGCTGTTCGCCTACAGCTCCGAGCCCGCGATCTGCAGTACGCGCCGCTCCTCAAGGAAGCGCACGCCTACGGCGCAGTGTCCGCGGCACGGATCCTTGGCCTGCCCCTCCCGTTGCAACTCCTCAGGGATCCGCGCGTCCATCTCGTCGTCCCTGACGGCACGAACGTCCCTCGGCGCCCAGGAGTCACCACCAGAATCGTCCCAGCACGGCTCTGGCGCACGTTCACGTTCGATGGTGTCCCGCTGCCTCATCCAGCGCTCCTCTACGGCCTGATGAGTCGCGACCTCCTGCGCTCGAGCGCCTCCTCGGCGCGGCCAGACCTCCTCGGCTTCGGTGACGCGCTTGTCAGCGGGGCCGAAAACTACCCGAACCGTCGCTGGCGCGAAAATCTCGCGGCGCCCGATGCCCTGCAACGGTACGTGGCCGAGTGGTCGCCCGGGTTCGGTGCTGCCCTGCTCCGCGAGATGACGCCGCAGATTCGCGAGAAGGTTGAGTCGCCGTATGAAAGCCTCCTGCGCTTCGTGCTCCACGACTCCGGATATCCGGAACTCACCGTTCAGCACTCTCTGCGTGTCCGAGGGAAGGAAGTCGCGCGCCCTGACTGCGCTGATCTCGAGGCGAAGATCGCCTACGACTTCGAGGGGCTCGGGCATCTGGTGAGTCCGAAGCAGTGGAGACGCGACATCCAGCGCGTTCGCCAGGTCACCAATCTGGGCTGGCATTCCGAGCGGCTCACCATCTCAGACCTCTGGCCGGATCCCAGCGCATTCGTTGCGCACGCGCACGCCCTGCGAGAGCGGCGTCTACGTCTGCTCGGCAAGCTGTGACGCCGAGCACCCCCTGCTGACTTGCGTGCTGAGTCCCGCGGCCCGAAGCCCGCAGCACAGACCTGGGGCTCGCGCACGCTCCCAGCCCAGCGGAGGTACCTATCCCCCAGGTCTGCCCGCGCCAGCCACAGACCAGGGGCTCGCGCATGCACGACGCATGTGGCGCATGCAGAACCCCCAGGTCTGCCCGCGCCAGCCACAGACCTCGGGGCTCACGCACACTCCCAGCCCAGCGGACGTGCAGATCCCCCAGGTCTGCACCCGCGCCAGCCACAGACCTCGGGCTCACGCATGCGTGACGCGAGCGGCGCATGCAAAACCCCCAGGTCTACGCCCACGCCAGCCACAGACCTCGGGCTCACGCACCCACAACGCGTGCGGCGCATGCAAAACCCCCAGGTCTGCCCACGCCAGCCACAGACCTCGGGCTCACGCACCCACAACGCGCGCGGCGCATGCAAAACCCCCAGATCTGCACCCGCGCCAGCCACAGACCTGGGGCTCACGCACGCTCCCGGCCCAGCGGAGGTGCAGATCCCCCAGGTCTGCGCGCGGGGAAGGGCAGTGGCGGGGCTCAGTCGTCCGCTTGCGCGGTAGCCGTCGCCACAATGCGGGACGCCATGGTCGCGAAGATGAACCCGTGGAAGGGGAACACGGCTGCCCAGTACAGGCGGCCGAGCAGACCCTGCGGGAAGTACACGGCGCGCTGCTCGTAGCGGGAGCGGATGCGCTCCCCGTCCTTCACCTCATCGCCGCGCGCATCCGACTCGCCGTCTCCGTCGCCGACCGGCAAGGCCCGCATCTCGAGCCACGCGAGCCCGGGCACGCGCATCTCCGCCCGCAGCCTCAGGAGCGAGCCATGCTCGCCGCCGCGCTCGATGGTCTCGACGCGCCAGAAGTCGAGTGCGTCGCCGACTGCGAGCCGGTCCGGGTTGGTGCGGCCGCGACGCAGCCCCACCCCGCCGACGAGCTTGTCCATGACGCCGCGGGCCCCCCAGAGCAGCTTCGACGAGTACCAGCCGTTGTCGCCGCCGATGCCCTCGATGACGCGGAACAGCTGCTCGGGTGAGACCGTGCTCTCCTTCGACTGCTCATCGGTGAAGACGGTCTGCCCCGCCCAGTCCGGGTCGGCGGGCAGGGGGTCGCTTGGCGCGCTGTGCACGTTCGCGTCGCGCCAGCTCGTCTCCGTGGCTCGCTGCTTCTCCCGACCCAGGGCCAGCTCAACGGCCCGCAGGTAGGTCGTGAGGCCGCCCTCGGGCGGCGGGATGAGCGCATCCACGTCGCGGTTCTTGACGACGCACTCGTTCTGCAGCGACTCGACGAGGGGCCGGGCGATGGACTTTGGGATCGGGGTCACGAGGTTCACCCAGCGAGACGCGAGGCCGGGCGTGAAGACGGGCAGCGAGGCGATGGCCCGCTGGCGCAGACCGGCCTTCACGGCGTACCCGTTCATCATCTGCCCGTACCTGAGCACGTCGGGGCCGCCGATGTCGAGCGCCCGGTTCTCGTCTCCCTCGATGCGGGCGGCGCCCAGCAGGTAGTGGAGGACATCACGGACGGCGATGGGCTGGATGTGGTTGCGCACCCACTGCGGGGCAGGCATGTACGGCAGCACCTCCGTGAGGTGCCGCACCATCTCGAAGGATGCGGAGCCGGAGCCGATGACGATGCCGGCCTGCAGGACGATGGTCGGGACGGGCGACCTCAGGAAGACCTCGCCGACCTCCTTGCGGGAGCGGAGGTGCTTCGAGAGCTTCGCGTCGTCGGGGTGCAGGCCGCCCAGGTAGACGATGCGGGAGACGCCGGCCTTCGCGGCTTGCTCCGCCACGTTCTCGGCGAGCTGCAGGTCGGTGCGTTCGAAGTCGGACCCGGATCCCATGGCGTGGACCAGGTAGTAGACGACGTCAATGTCCTGCATGGCTTCGCCGACGGCCTTCGGGTCGTCCGCGTCGCCCACGACCACGTCGACCTCGTCTCCCCAGTCGTACGCGGAGACGCGGCCGGCGTTGCGGGCCAGCACCCGCACCCGGTAGCCGGCGGTGAGGAGCCTCGGCACGAGGCGGCCTCCCAGGTAGCCCGTCGATCCGAAGACGAGCACTCTCGGCGCTGAGCCGTCCCCTCGAGGAACGGCCTTGAGCGCTGGCTCGTTGCCCGTCGGGGCTGGCGTCGCGGGCGTGCTGCTGTTGGCCGGAGTGACTCCGGCAGCGAAGTCGCTGTCAGCAGAAGACGGCGCACTGTCCTTCGCGGACTCGCTGGCCTGGGCGTTTGGGGGCGTGCCTGGTGATGCCATGCTCGCGAGGCTATTGCCCCTGTCTGATCGCAAGATGATGGGTTGACAAAGCGGCACGACAGAGCCCCCGAGGGATTTGCCGCTCGGGGGCTCTGAGGTCAATCTTCGTCGTTCTTCTCGGCGGTGCGCTCTAGCTCTGCACGACCGCGACCGGGTCGGTCGTCGGCAGGCCCGTTGCGGAGCCGCCCTTCGACTCCACCGTGAGGCCGACGGCCATGCCTGGCGCGAATGTTCCGTCGAGCACCTTCACGGCTGGGGCACCGTCGGCCATGGTCAGGACTCCGGCAGGTGCGGGTCCTTCCCCGTCGATGTACCAGAGCTCGTAGTCGTTCTCCTCGGGCAGCTGGGCCATGCCATCCGCGATGACCGCGGATTTGCCGAGCTCCTGCGACCAGTAGACCGTGACGGTTCCGCCGCCGGCTGCCTCGGTGCGAGCACTGTCGACGTCGGGGGCGGCGAGGATGAGCGCCACGTCGCCGTCGGCGAGGGGCTGCTCCTGCGAGTCCTGCCCGAACCCGCCGAAGGCAAGGCCTCCGCCGAGGAACAGGCCGACGGCGAGAACAACCGCGGCAGTCGCGGCGAACATGGCCTGGGCGCTGCTGCGGAACCAGCGTCCGCGGGCTCGTGTCTCCACGGGCCCGAAGTCGTCGTCTCCGGTCGAGGTGGTCGAGGCTCCACCGCCGACGGCGACAGGACGTCGTTCGTCGTCGGAGTCGCGCTCGCCGGCATCGGTCTCGGGCTCCGGTGCGAGAGACAGCCTGGGCCGCCCCTCCGCCTCGGCGTCCCGCGGGGCCGCGCCAGCAGGTGCAGGCGGCGTGCCGGCGTCGGAAGCTCCCGCGGGTGCCGCGGACTCCTTCTCTCCGCCGACCGGGTTCTGCTGCGGGAAGCTGTCGAGCTTCGCGAACAGCGAGCCCTTCATGGATGCAGGAGGAGTCACCGGGGAGACTGCGAGCGCAAGCTGCGCTGCGGCTTCCTGGTAGCTCTCGAACTCCTCCGAGAGCTCGCCGTCTTCCAGCAGCTTGTTCAACAGCGCACGGTCTGCGGCATCGTCGAAGTCGTTGGCAGAGAGCGCCTCTGCAGCAAGCAGCTGCTCGAGCTCCTCACGTTCCTGTTCGTAACTCATGACACCACCCCCAACTCGCGACGCAACCGATTCATTCCGTCTCTGATCCTTGTCTTCACCGTGCCGAGAGGCACCTCGAGCCGTTCCGCGATCTCACTCTGGGTGAGACCCCCGTAGTAGGCCAGGGTGACCGCCTCTCGCTGCTGATCGCTGAGCGCGCTGAGTGCCTTCTGGGCCCTCTTGTGCTCGATGCTGATCTCAGCCGACTCGGCGACGTCGTCGCGTTCCCCTTCGAAGTCCCGCGCCCCGATCTTCAGGTCACGGTCCTTCGATGCCTGGGATGCGCGCACCCGGTCGATGGCTCTGCGGTGCGCGACAGTCAGCATCCACGTGGTCGCCTTGCCCTTGCTCGGCGAATACGATGCGGCGGTCTGCCAGATCTCGAGCAGCACCTCTTGGGCGACCTCTTCGGACTGCGCCTGGTCGACAAGCACTCGCCTGATGAGTCCGAGCACACGCGGTGCCATGAGGTCGTAGAGGGTCGAGAAGGCTTCCTTGCTTCCTGTAGCGGTGCGCACGAGAAGGTCCTCTATCTCTCCGATGGCTTCGCTCACAAGCTCAGCTTGCCATCTCGCGAAGGTTTCGCGAAGTCGGTTGACTTCGTGTTGGGTTCCTGGGAAGTGCGATGCTGGGACGTTCGGCCTGGCCTCAACCGAAGGTGAATGAGTAAGCATCCACGCCACCCCCCAGCGTCACGGTCAGTTCTCCCTGCTTGCTCTGGTCCCCTTCGAAGAGGAGGTAGGAGCCCGGGTTGCCCTCGACTTGGATCTCTCGGGGGCCGGTGCCGTCGTCGACGGTCACGGTTCCGGAGCCGCCGAGCACCATTCGGATGGTCGAGGCGGTGTAGGAGAGCTTGATCTTTCCTTCGTCGTCGCTTCGGATGCCCTGCGAGTCGAGGTTGAAGTCACCCTCGAGCGCGAAGGTGTCCTGTTGCTGCTGCGCGGGGAACGTGAAGCTGCGGTCACCCTGGCCGTACTCGCCTTCACCTGCGTAGTTGACGACCTTCGTCGGCATCAGGTAGGTCTCTGGCGTCGTGCTTCCGAGTTCCGGCGTGGTGTCCGAGGTGTCGGTCTCGCCGGGGAGCTGCACGTCCGGGTTCGCTTCCTTGAGGAGGTCGCGGATCTGGGCCTCGGTCTCGGCGTATCCGCCTTCACCGAAGTGGATGGCGCGGACGGTTCCCGTTGCGTCGATCAGGTAGTGGGCTGGCCAGTACCGGTTGCGGTAGTTGGTCCAGGTGCCCAGGTTGTTGTCGAGGGCGACGGGGTACTCGATGCCGAACTCGTCGATCGCGTTCGCGACGTTCGAGGCTTCCTTCTCGAAGGCGTACTCGGGAGAGTGGACGCCGATCACCTGGAGGCCGGAGTCCTTGTAGGCCTGATCCCATGCGGTGACGTGCGGGATGGAGCGGATGCAGTTGATGCAGGAGTATGCCCAGAAGTCGATGAGGACGACCTTGCCCTCAGCGGCCTGTGCAGCGAGCTGCACCTCTTCGCCGTCAGGGGTGTTCATCCACTCCTGAATGTCCAGGATGTCTGGGGCCGGGCCGCAGTCTCCGAGCTCCGGGTCGCCGGGGGTGCAGTTGGTGAGCTGCTCGTTCTGGTCGTTGACCAGGCCACCGAAGGCGAGTGCCTCCTCGACCTGCTCGTTCGAGTTGAACTGCTCCTGGAGGCCGGCCGTGTAGTCCGGCACAAGGCGCTGGAGCAGCTGCGGGAGGTTGAAGACGAGTCCGATCGCGAGGGCGATCATGACAACACCGGCGGTGATGCGGATGCCACGCTGGTGCTTGCGGAACGACTTGACTCGCTCGCCGACGCGACGTCCGGCGAGGGCGAAGATGAGAAGCGGGATCGCGGCGCCGATGCCGAACGTCACCGTGAGGATGACGGTCTCGATTCCGATCTGACCAGTCGAGCCGGCAACCGTGATGGCTGCGAGCACGGGGCCGGCGCACGGCACGTAGACGGCGCCGAGCGCGATGCCGAGGAGGAAGCCGCCGCGGTCGGTGTTGACCTGCTTCTGCGGGATCCAGGAGAACGGCTTCTCGAGGAGGTGCTCGAACTTCGGCACGATGAGGCCGACGCCGATGAGGACAAGCACGATGATGCCTGCCCAACGCAGCACGTCCTGGGGGAGCCCGAGGAGGCTGAGGAGCAGCGAGCCGAGCAGCGTGAAGACGCTGAAGCTCGTAACGAGGCCCAGGATGACGAGGTACGGCCGGGCGGATGCGCGCCGCTTCGTCGTGCGCTCGCTCTTGACTTTCGTCTTGAGCGCGCCCTCGTCAGGCCCTTCGGCCCCGGGATCCTGGGCCTCGGCCTGCATCTCCTCGTCGCTGCGTGCACCCTGCACGCCGCCCGAGAAGAAGATGACGGGTAACACGGGAAGGATGCACGGGGAGATTCCCGTGATGAGGCCTCCGAGGAAGCCTATGAGTCCTAGCGAGATCATGTTGCGCTCCCTGAAGCATGGTTGTCAGGCGGACGTTCATGCCTGTGCACTGCATTCGGAGCCGTGTGCCTATCGGTTTGTCGTTTCCGCGTATTCGATGGGCTCGGTTCGTGCTCTCCGCCGGAACACGGCGCGAGAGCACTGTGGGGAAGGAACCGGATGACGCTCCTTCCCGGCCAGGTGTTCGTCGAGTAGGCGGGGACACACGCCTATATTCGTCGAGTGGGCGGGGACACACGCCTATATAGGTTCGCCGCGCTCAGGTCTCCGGGGCGGTGCCGCGCTCAGCGCCAGCCCCGCCAGCCCCGCAGCCGGGCGGCTCCACGGCCGCCATGAGCGCTGCCAGCTGAAACCGCGCACCGAGTTGGGGTGCGAGATCGGCGGAATGACGGGCATGTGGGGGCCGCCGAAGTTTTATTCCGAACTTTTCCAATCCGCTTCAGGAGGGCCTCCGAATGCCTTTGTGAACCGCAACGGATGCGGCTCCGGCCCCCCGGCCGAGAAATGAGGAGTGAAGTTATGCGCACTATCACCAGGAAGGGCTCACTCGCCCTCCTCTCGCTGGCGGCCATCTCGACCTTCGGCCTGGCAGCCTGCTCGAACTCGGCCCCCATGGCTGAGACCGACGCCTCCACGGAAGCCTCCCCCATGGAGACTGCAATGGAGACGCCTATGGAAACCACCATGGAGACGATGGACCCAGCAGCCAACCTCGTCGGATCCGGCTGCGCCGACTACGCAGCTCAGGTTCCGGACGGTGCAGGCTCCGTCCAGGGCATGTCCCAGGACCCGGTCGCGGTTGCGGCTTCCAACAACCCGCTGCTCACGCAGCTCACGGCAGCTGTCTCCGGCCAGCTCAACCCCGATGTTGACCTCGTCTCGACGCTGAACGGCGGAGAGTTCACGGTCTTCGCACCGGTCGATGAGGCCTTCGGCAAGATCGATGCGGGAACGATCGACACGCTCAAGACCGACGCCGACCTCCTCTCGGGGATCCTCACCTACCACGTGGTTGAGGGACAGATCCTTCCTGACGAGATCGCTGGCGACCACAAGACCGTCCAGGGCGAGAACGTCACCGTCACCGGTGAGGGCGACAACCTCATGGTCGGCGACGCCAAGGTCATCTGCGGTGGAGTCCAGACCGCCAACGCAACCGTCTACCTGATCGACTCGGTGCTCATGCCGCCGTCGATGATGTAAGACAAACGCATCTAGCACGACAAACAGATATGGCCCCGGATCTTGCATCCGGGGCCTTTATCTGATTCCTTTTCGCTCAATCATCGCGTAATGCGCGAATATCACAGCGAGGGCACGGATTTCCGTGGATTCCCACACAGGATTTCGTTATATGGATATCCGGGGGTCACAATGGGTTGTCCGGTTAAAGACGCGGCTGTGCCAACTGAGTGCCACAAGCGCCACAGGGGAAGCCATCGTCCGACACCGGCGACTACAGTCAACATCGAACTCTGGAGCTCTCATGGGATTCCTCGCATTCCTTCTTCTCGGACTCATCGCCGGGGCCATCGCGAAGCTCATCCTGCCCGGCAAGCAGGCTGGCGGCTGGATCGCTACCCTCATCCTCGGCGTCGTCGGCGCACTGCTCGGCGGCTGGATCGGCGGCATGCTCTTCGGTGAGGGCGTTGACGCGTTCTTCTCGCTGAGCAGCTGGCTCCTGGCCATCGGTGGCTCGCTCATCGTCCTCGTCATCTGGGGATTCATCACGAGCCGCAGCAGCAGGAACAAGGCGTAAGACGCGCACGCACGATCAAGACCTCGGGCCCCGGCATCTTTGCCGGGGCCCGTTGTCGTCTCCGAGACGGTTCGCGGAGCGAATGTCCCTCCCACCTCCCAGTACCGGGGGATCTCGACCAAGACCCGTGACCATCTGGGGACTCCGGAGGGACGTTCGGCTGAGCTCGCGGCCGAGTTCGTAGTGCTCATCTCACGCGCGGGGTCCATCGCGAGCAGGCAGGGGCGCGCTCGACGACCCTCAATCCGCTCGACGCGACCTTCGTGCTGAACTCGGCGGCCGCATCCTCACTGCCCTACTGCGATTCGCTGCTCGCCGGCTCAGACGCCCACCCACGGGACGAGGCGACACTCGTGCGCCTCGCAGCTGTGCTGATCCTCGGAGACCACCGCGGCGACCTGGACCAGGACCTGGACCACGAGCAGGGACCAGGGTTGCGCTTCCTCCCGCTTGAGCTTCCCGCTCGCGGCGCGGGCCCTTCGTGTGGTTCGCTCGAGGCATGACCTCCAGTGCGAGCAGCAGCAGTGACCAGCGGCCGAGTCACGACGACCAAGCACCTGCTGACCAGCGACGCTCGGCACGCGCCGAAGCTCGCTGGCGGATGCTGACACGCTGGGAGCACTACACGTCACTGCCGATGTTCGTGGTCGCGGTCGCGTTCTTCACGGCGTCGTCGCTCTTGCTCATCGACGTGCAGCTAAGCGCGAATGAGCAGAGCCAGCTCGCGAGCGTCGTCTCGATCAGTTGGACCCTCTTCATCGTCGAGTTCCTGATCCGCCTCGTGATCAGTCCGGTGAAGGTCACGTTCGTGCGCTCGCGATGGTTCGACCTGCTCTCGCTGTTCGTTGTCGTGTTGCGGCCATTCCTCATCGTCACGTACCTGTGGCGCCTGCCGTTCTTCCGCCGCGGTGGCGCTCGCGCGAAGCGCACCCGCAATGTTCTCGCGGTGTCGATCGCGTCGCTCCTGTACGTATACACGGCGTCGCTCGGCGTGTACCTCGTCGAGCACAAGACGCCAGGCGCGTCGATCGTGAGCATGGGGGATGCGCTGTGGTGGGGGTTCACGACAATCACGACGGTCGGCTACGGCGACTTCACGCCTGTGACGCTCGCCGGCCGCGCCCTGGCGGTCTCGCTCATGGTGTCCGGTGTGCTCATCGTCGGGTTCGTGAGCGCGACGATCATGTCGGCGATCCGTGAGGACGCGCAGACCATCGCGGCGAAGCTCACGACGAAGGCGCCCGGCGTCGAGGCCGGCGGCTCCCACCCTGAGCAGGCTGCGCGCTGACCAGTCGCTGCGCGCTCCCGTCCATGCGGGCGTGCGTCCGTGCGGGCGTGCGGGCGTGCGGGCGTGCGGGCGTGCGGGCGTGCGGGCGTGGGGGCGTGGGGGCGTGGGGGCGTGGGGGCGTGGGGGCGTGGGGGCGATCGTCTCTCATAGGGCCGTCGGGCGTCGGGGCATCGGGTGTTTTTGGGCAACAAAAAAGCCGGGGTTGATCATCGAGGAGCATCTCTGCTCACTCAACAACCAACCCCGGCTTATGAAGAAGTCCGGCG
>NZ_JADKSL010000017.1:0-94309 GCF_015351275.1 Pseudoclavibacter sp. VKM Ac-2867 | reverse complement strand
CCGGGAGATGGTCCCGGCGCGGCGTCCGCAGTTCAGCTCAGCGGGGCGACTGGCCCCGCCTTCAGCTCCTAGAAGCTGAAGTCGCCGATGTTGGCCTTGTCGAAGACGAAGGGGTCGCCGAGGAGGACGACGCCGTCGGCGCCAACCGTGTACTCGCCGAGCTTGCCGGCTTCGAAGGTGTCACCCTCGGCGCCGGTGATGTCTCCGGCGATGAGCGCCTGGGCGGCGAACGCCGACAGGTAGCCGAGGTCTTCCGGGTTCCAGAGCGCGAACGAGGTGACGGTGCCGTCCTCGACGAACTCGCGCATCTGGTTCGGCGTGCCGAGTCCGGTCACCGCGACCTTGCCCTTGAAGTCAGAGGTCTGGATGTAGCGTGCCGCAGCCGCGATGCCGACCGTCGTGGGCGAGACGATGCCCTTGAGGTTCGGGTGCGTCTGGAGGAGCGCAGCGGTCTTGTCGAACGAGGTCTGGTCGTCGTCGTCGCCGTAGACGGTCTCGACGATGGTGATGTCGGGGTACTCGGTGCCGACGTACGCTTCCATCTTCTCGATCCAGGCGTTCTGGTTCGTGGCGTTGGCCGCGGCGGAGAGGATGGCGATCTCGCCAGATCCGCCGATCTGCTCGGCGATGAGGTCGATCTGCGCCTTCGCGATGCCGTCAGCGTCTGCCTGGTTCACGAACAGGTCGCGGCACTCGGGGTTCGTGTCGGAGTCGAAGGTGACGACCTTCGTGCCGGCGTCGCGTGCCTCGTTGAGGGCGTCGCAGATCGCTTCGGGGTCGTTGGCGGAGATGACGATGCCGCCGACGGCCTGCTGCGTGAGCGTGTTGATGTAGCTGACCTGCGCGTCGGGGGTGGCCTCCGAGGGGCCGACCTCGGCGAACGTTCCGCCGAACTCGGTGGCGGCTGCCTGGCCGCCGACGGAGGACGCCTCGAAGTACGGGTTTCCGAGGTTCTTCGGGAGGAAGGTGACGGTGAGGTTGCCGGTGTCTCCGCCGCCTGCAGCGGTGTCGTCGCCGCCGGTGGTGCATCCAGTGAGCACGAGTGCAGCGCTTACTGCGAGTGCGCCTGCTGCGCTCAGCCGCTTCGTTGCGAGCTTCATGGGGGTTCCCTTCGGGTACTGAGCCGCTCGGTGTTCCGGGCGACGGTTGGGGTGTTGCGTGTTGGGTTTGAGGTGGGGCTGCAGTTCTTGGGAGGCGATCAGCCCTTGGGAACTGTCCCGCTGGTCGTACCGACCAGCGGTTTCTCTGCCTTTGGCCGCTTGCGGCGGATCCTGGGCAGGAGGCTTGCTCCGACGACGGAGGCCACGAGGAGCACTCCGGTGATGATGTTGATGACGTCGGAGGTGACGTTCGCGAGGCGCAGGGCGCTGGCGAGGACGCCGATGAGGAGGACTGCCGCGACGACTCCGTAGAGCTTGCCGCGTCCGCCGAAGACGGACACGCCACCGAGCACTACGGCTGCGATGACCTGCAGTTCGAGGCCGGTCGCGTTGTCGCCTCGCGCTGAGCCGTAGCGCAGCGTGAAGTAGATGCCGGCGAGGGCCGCGAGGCCGCCTGCGAGCACGAAGAGGACGAACTTCGTGCGGCCGACGGGCACTCCCGAGAAGTGGGCGGCTTCCTTCGAGAGGCCGATGGCGTAGACGCCGCGGCCGAAGGGCGTGTAGTGGAGCACGATGATGAAGATCGCGAGCAGGATGAGGAACGGGATCATGATGGCCGGGATGGGCGTGCCCACGATCTTGGCCTTTGCGATGTCCGTCCAGAACTCGGGGAACGAGGTGACCGCGGCGGTGCCGAGCACGCCGACCGCGATGCCGCGGAAGAGCGCGAGGGTACCGATCGTGACGGCGAGCGACGGCAGGCCGACCTTCGTGACGAGGAAGCCGTTGAAGGCTCCGCCGACGACGCCGACGATGAGGGCGGCGAGGGCGGCGAGCTCGAACGGCACGCCAGCCTGGTAGAGGGCACCCGTTGTGACGCTCGAGAGGCCGACCATGGAGCCGACCGACAGGTCGATCTCGCCCGTGATCATGATGAGCGTCATCGGCAGGGCGATGATGAGCACCGCGGCGACGTCCATGAGCAGGTACGTGATGGTGATGGGCTGCGAGAAGCCCTTGACCGCGGACATCGAGACGACGCACACGACGACGAGGAGGGCGACGATCGCCATCTCGCGGGTGAACAGCATCCGACGCCAGGCTGGCTGCGAGTAGTTCTCGATGGTGCGCTGCGTTGCAGCGGACGACGTTGGGGTCGTGAGAGCGGTCATGATTCCTCCCTCGCTTCGACGAGCTTGCGGGATTGGCGGATGGCGAGGACGCGGTCGAGGACGATCGCGGCGAGGATGAGCACACCGACGACGGCGCGCTGCCAGAAGTCCGGGATGCCGACGAGCGGGAGCACTCGGTTGATGGTCATGAGGAGCATCGCGCCGATGGCGGCGCCCCACAGGGTTCCGACGCCGCCGGTGATGGCGACGCCTCCGATGACGGCAGCTCCGACCGCATCCAGTTCCCAACCGGCACCGGCCTGCGAGCTGACCGTGCCGTAGCGGGCGGCGTAGAAGACACCGGCGAGGCCGGCGAGTGCGCCCGAGAGCACGAACGCGGTGAGCACGCGGCGCACGTCGGGGAGCCCGTAGAGCTTCGCGGCGTCCGGGTCGGAGCCGATGGCGTAGAACTCTCGGCCCGCTCGCGTGTTCTTCATGACCCAGGCGGCGATGGCGAGCACGATGACGGCGATGATCGTGAGGATCGGGATGGTCAGGATCTGACCCGTGCCGAGTGCGAGGAAGTCGCGGGGCATGTCGCTCGCGTTGATGCGGCTCGAGCCGGCCCACATGACGTTGATGCCGCGGTACGCGTAGAGCGTGCCCAGCGTGATCACCATGGCCGGCACTCGCACGTAGGCGACGAGTGCGCCGTTGACGAAGCCGAGGATCGCGCCGAACAGCACTGCCGCGACGACGACGACGGGGATCGGGATGCCCGGGTAGTCGATGAACAGGCGGCCCGTGAGGAAGGCGGTGAGGCCGATCACGGAGCCGACCGACAGGTCGACGTTGCGGGTGATGAGCACGATCGCCTGGCCGACTGCGACGAGCAGCAGGATGGACGGCGTGAGGAACAGGTCTCGCCAGCCGTCGGGGCTGAAGAGGAAGTTCGGGTTGGCGATGGTCGCGACGATGAGGACGACCGCGAGGGCGAGGAGGATGCCGAGCTCGCGGGCCTTGCCGAAGTTGCCGAAGCGGATGGCCTTCTTGGGCGGCATGGGCGCGCCGGCGGTGGGGTGCGGCCCCTGGGTGGTGGTCGTGGTCATCAGAGCACCACCGTCACTGCGCCGGTCGCGGCGCGCATGACGCTTTCGCTGGTCGCCTGGCTGCGGTCGATTTCCTGGGCGATGCGGCCTTCGTGCATGACGAGCACGCGGTCTGCCATGCCGAGGACCTCTGGGAGCTCCGAGGAGATCATGAGGATTCCCATTCCGGTGCCCGCGAGCTCGGAGAGCAGGCGGTGCACTTCTGACTTGGTGCCGACGTCGATTCCTCGTGTCGGCTCATCGATGATGAGCAGCTTGGGGTTCGTCGCGAGCCACTTGGCGATGACGACCTTCTGCTGGTTGCCGCCGGAGAGGGTGCCGGCGATCGTGTCGAGCGCCTGCGCCTTCACTTCGAGCTTGGTCGCCCAGGTGCGGGCGTCGTCGTGCTGCTTGCGGCCGCTGATGACGCCGAGCTTCGTGAGCTGGTTCAGGATGACGCTTGTGATGTTCTCGCCGACTCCGGAGTCGACGACGAGGCCCTGCTTGCGGCGGTCTTCTGGGATGAGCGCGAGGCCGGCCTGCATGGCGGCGACGGGCGAGCCCGGCTTGACGACCTTGCCCTCGACGCTGACGCGACCCGACTTGTACTTGTCGACCCCGAACACGGCGCGGGCGACCTCGCTGCGGCCGGCGCCGACGAGGCCGGCGAGCCCGACGATCTCGCCGGAGCGGACGGTGAAGTTGATGTCGTGGAAGACGCCGGGGCTCTCGAGGTCCTCGACGACGAGCACTGGCTCGCCGATGACGGCTTCCTGCTTCGGGAACAGCTCAGTGACCTCGCGTCCGACCATCTGCTGCACGAGCGCATCCACGGTCGTCTCGCTGATGAGGTTCGTCGCGATGTAACTGCCGTCGCGCATGACGGTGACCTTGTCGCAGAGGGCGAAGACCTCGTCGAAGCGGTGGGAGATGAACATGAGCCCTCGGCCCTCGTCGCGCAGGCTGCGGGCGATGGCGAAGAGTCGGTCGACCTCGACGCCGGAGAGGGCTGCGGTCGGCTCGTCCATGATGAGCACTCGCGCGTTGAGCGAGACGGCCTTGGCGATCTCGATGACCTGCTGGTCGGCGATGGAGAGGCCTTCGGCCGGACGGTCGGGGTCGATGTTCACGCCGAGTCTGGCGAACAGCGCCTTCGCCTCTTCGCGCATCGCCGAGCGGTTGATGCGGCCGAAGCGGTTCGTGGGCTGGCGGCCCATGAAGATGTTCTCGGTGACCGAGAGGTCGGGGAAGAGCGTCGGCTCCTGGTAGATGACCGCGACGCCCGCGGCCTTCGACTGGGCCGTGGATGTGAAGTTGACGTCTTCGCCGCCGAGCTGGAAGGTGCCGGCGTCGCGCTGGTAGAGGCCAGCGACGATCTTGACGAGCGTGGACTTGCCGGCGCCGTTCTCACCCACGAGTGCGTGGATGGATCCGGACTCGACGGCGATCGTGCCGGATCGGAGTGCGACGACGGATCCGAATGACTTCTGCACATCGCGCAGCTCGAGTACGACTTGCGAACTCGTCACGGTGGCTCCGTTCTCTTCGTTGAGTATTGCGGGGGTGTTGAGGGGTGCTCGGTGGTGAGCGGCGTGAGCCTGCCTGCTGTTTCACGGACTTTGTGAATCGTTTCAAGCGACTGGATGCGACACTACGCGACGCTCGCAGAAAACGTCAAGCCAAGGATGCAGAGTTGTTACCGGAGGGTGCGCCGCGCTCCTCGGAAGCTGGCCCCAACAACCCCTCCAACCCCTGGAAAGCTCGCTCGACGGCAGTGTGGGCGGCCTCATCTGCGCCCGCCTCGGTCGCCCACCAGGAGAGCGCCTCAGCCATGGCGGCCTGCACGGCCGCACTCGCGGCACGCGCAACAAGGCCGTCCGGATGCAGTCCGGCCCTGCGCGCCAGGAACACGGCGACCTCTTGCCGCCAGCCGAGATAGGCATCCGGGCGCGAAGACTGCTCTGGGGGCATGGCTGCGATGGCGCGGAGCCGGAGGCGTGCGGTCGGCTCCTCTTCGACCTCGAGGTCGAAGACCCTGCCGACAGCGACGGCGAGCGCCTGGAGGGGCGCCAACCCCTGGTCGACCGCGTCGAGCTCACGCCTGAGCGCTTCGTGCCCGCCCTCGGCACCCAACCAGACAATGTCCCCCTTGGCCGGAAAGTACCGATGCAGGGTGCGCAGGCTGATGCCCGCCTCGGCGGCGAGCTGCGCCATGGTGACGTGCTCATACCCCTCGCGGAGGATGATCTCCAGCATCTGCACGCGGAGCTGGCGCGGATCTGCAGACGCGGGTCGCCCGGGCCGACGTGTCTCACTCATGTCCACATTGTTGCTCCTTGCCGGGTTCGGAGTATTGACATACTCTGCCAATACTCGCCTGAACTCAACGTGGAGGTCTCATGCCGCATCCGCTCCCCGACGTCTCGAATGCCCCGATCTCGGACCTCATCTCGCTCAGAGGCCGGCGCGCCGTCGTGACCGGAGGCGCCCAGGGCCTGGGGCGGGCCATCTGCGAACGGCTCGCCGAAGCCGGTGCAGATCTACTCATCGTCGATCTCGACGCGGCTCGTGCGACAGCCGCCGCCGACGAGATCGCCGCCAAGCACGGCAACCGCGCCATGGGCGCCGCCGCAGACGTGAGCGTCGCGGACTCCGTCTCCGCCGCAGCCGCCCGCGCCGCCGCTGAGCTCGGAGGAATCGACATCTGGGTCAACAACGCGGGCATCTTCCCAAACGCCCCCGTCCTCGACATGCCGGTCGAGATGTGGGACCAGGTCTTCGCGGTGAACGCCCGAGGCACCTTCCTCGGCTCCCGCGAGGCGGCGAAGCACATGAGCGGGAACACCTCCGGCGGCGTGATCGTCAACGTCATCTCGACGGCGGGGTTCACGGTCGGATTCCCCGGCATGGCCGCCTATGCAAGTTCGAAGCACGCGGCACGCGGACTCACGAAGTCGCTCGCGCTCGATCTCGCTCCCATGGGGATCCGCGTCCTCGGGGTCGCCCCGAGCTACGTGCCGACCGAGGGCAATATCGCCGCTGCCGCCGCCGGCATGGAAGCTGCGAAGGCCGCCGGCGTGGAACTGCCCGAGCTCGACGTCATGAACCACAGCTTGATCGGCCGCACCGGCACTCCGGATGACATCGCGCGCGTCGTGCTGTTCGCCGCCAGTGACCTGTCGATGATCATGACCGGCAGCACGCTCCTCGCCGACGCCGGGGAGACGATCTGATGTCGACGCAGCACCAGGGGCGCCTGCACGGCAGGGTCGTCATGATGACGGGCGTCAGCAAGGGGCTCGGCAAGCAGAACGCGATCGAGCTGGCGAAGGCCGGAGCGAAGCTCTCGATCTCAGCGCGGAGCGAGGCCGCACTGCGCGAGACCGTGGCGCTCTGCGAAGCCGAAGGGGCAGAGGTTCTCGGCGTGGTCTGCGACGTGACCGACGTGGAGCACCTCGAGCGCTACGTCGCGCGAACCGTCGAACGCTTCGGCCGCATCGACGTGCTGGTCAACAACGCCAACTTCGAAGCTGAGCTCACGCCGTTCCTGGAGCAGGACGTCTCGTCGCTTCGCACCGCGTTCGAGGTCGGCGTGGTCGCCGTGTGGCGCCTCATGCAGCTCTGCCATCCGCATATGTGCAGGACGGAGGGGACAGCATCCATCATCAATCTGGTCTCCGGCGTGTACGAGACCGGGATGGAGGGCTACGCGTCCTACGTTCCCGACAAGGCGGCGATCCGCGGCCTCTCCATGGTGGCTGCCCGAGAGCTCGGGGCGAGTGGCATCCGCGTGAACACGCTCGCGCCGGTTGCACTCACTGACACGATCCTGCACGGCCTCGCGCCCGAGTACTCGGAGTTCGTGAAGCAGCAGATGTCGGTGAACCCGCTTGGCAGGTTCGGCGACCCAGCGACGGACATCGCCCCAGTCCTGATCTTCCTCGCCAGCGATGACAGCCGCTGGATCACCGGCCAGAACTTCAACGCCGACGGCGGAGCCGTCATCCAAGCCTGAGTCCGTCACCCCCGCTTCCTCGAGCAGTCGAGGGGGCGGGGTTCTTCCGGCCCAGTTGTGAATCGTTTCACCTTCCAATCGCCCCACTCGAATCCTGCCGAGCGCAGGGAGAGGAACACTCCGTGACCCAACCAAGACGAGGTCGAAGGCGCCGCACCGTCGCCATCGCCACGGCAGCCAGCCTGTCCGTCCTCCTCAGCCCACTGCTCGCCACTCCGGCGACGGCCGACCCGACGCCTCCCACGGCCGCGGTTCCCGTCATCGACACCGCCGCCTTCGCTGACCCGCCCTCAGCTGTTCGGCCGATGTTCCGGTGGTGGATGCCATTGGCCTACACGGAGGACAGTGTGCTGCGCGAACAGCTCGACCAGATCGCCGCCTCCGGCGCCGGCGGTGTCGAGGTCGCTCCGTTCATCGTCGCTGGCGAAGGAAACCAGAGCAACGCGTTCCTGGCCGAGTATGGCTGGGGCACCCCCGCGTGGGCACACAAGATGGAGGTCATCACCGAGAAGGCCGCCGAGCTGGGCCTCATCGTCGACCAGAACCTCGGGCCGCACTACCCGCCGACCGTGCCGACGCTGAACAGCTTCAACCAGCCGGAGGCGGAGCAGCAGCTCGTCTTCGGCTGGTCAGCTCACGCAGCAGGCGAGGCCGTCACCGGCGCCCTCCCCTCGCCCCTGACAGCACCACCCTCGGTCGCGACGAAGCTCGCCGAGGGAGCAACCGCAGGCCAGACGGCCCTGACCGTCGCGAGCCTCGGCGGCTTCGCGATCGGCGACGTCGTGACGCTCGGGGCAGAGGGAACGTCCGAGACCGTCACCGTCACTGCCGTCGGCGACCGCCTCGGCGCAACCGGAATGCTCACCGTGACGCCGATCTCCGGCGATCACGCTGTCGATGCGCCCCTCGTGAACGTCGCGGAGACCACGCGCCTCCGCACCGTGATCGCACAGTGCGAAGCCGAATGCGCCCCCGGCAGCGAGGGGCCCGCCGCACTCGTGCCGGGATCGATCGTCGACGTGACCGACAAGGTCGTCGATGGCCAGCTCGACTACACGTTCCCAGCCGACGGCGCACGCTGGGTGATCATCGACTTCCAGCAGACCGCATCCGGTCTGGTCGGACAGCGCGGAGGCTACACGGCGACACAGCCGAACTATGTGGTGGATCACCTCGGCAGGGGCGGCGTCGACATCCAGGCCGACTTCTGGGACGAGAACATCCTCACCGACGCCGTGAAGGCGAACCTCGACAAGGTCGGAGGCGGCGCCATCTTCGAGGACTCCCTCGAGCTCGGCGAGTCGCAGAAGTGGACCTGGAGCTTCCTCGACCAGTTCGAGGAGCGCCGCGGCTACGACGCCACGGAGGTACTGCCCGCACTCGCAGGTATCGGCATCCAGGGCTCGCACGAGGCGGCATTCGAGATCGGAGAGGTCGGCGAGAAAGCCCGCGAAGACTACCGCGAGACCGTCAGCGACCTGTTCGTCGACGAGTACGTGACCCCCATGCAGTCCTGGGCCCAGACGCATGGCCTCGACTTCCGAGTCCAGGCGTACGGCCTACCCACCTCCACGTCGCACGCTTCCTCCGCATCAGGCATCCCCGAGGGCGAGTCGCTGAACTTCGGCAGCCCGAACCCGCTCGGCGCTGAGCAGAACTACCGCGTCGTCAGCGGTGGCGCCCACCTGGCCGGCAAGGACACCGTCTCGGTCGAGTGCTGCGCCGTGTTCTTTGGCGGCTACCGCTCCGGCATGGCCGGCCCGAACATCGGTGGTCAGTTCTCCGACAGCGGCGAGGGCTCGGTGCTCGGCGGCAAGTACTCGCAGGGTCTCCTCGACAGCGTCTACAAGAGCTACGCGGGTGGTGTGAATCAGCTGGTCTGGCATGGCTTCGCCTACCCGGATGCACCTGCGGGTGTGGGCACAGCGGGCCGCGATGGCGGCACCTGGCCCGGCTACCAGCCGTGGGACATCTTCGGCGCGCTCAACGTGAACGATGTCTTCGGACCCCGCCAGGCCAACTGGGAGGACATGACGGGGGTCAACGACGCCCTCGCCCGCACGCAGTACGTGCTGCGCGAAGGCCAGGCGAAGCTCGACCTCGGCGTTTACTACGAGGACCTGGGCCTCAAGGGCTCGTCGGTGAGCGGACAGCAGGCAGAGCAGCACATGCTCGGCACCGACTCCGCGACCTCATCCGCCGGGTACACCTACGACTACTTCGCGCCCCAGTTCCTCGCGGAAGAAGGACTGGCACCTGATGCGGACGGCGGCCTGTTCGGCGACCGTTCCGCCTACAAGGCGGTTGTCCTCAACGAGCAGCGCACGATCTCCCTCGACGGGGCACGCTCGCTGCGTGACCTCGCGAAGCAGGGGCTCCGCGTGTATGTCGTCGGCCAGGCGCCGAGCGAGCTGACGGGCGCTGAGCCGGGAGCTGAGGAGCTGGCGACGGTCGTCGCGGAACTCCTCGCGCAGCCGAGCGTCACGCAGCTCGGCACCGAGGCGGAGCTGCCCTCTGCCCTCAGCAGCGACTCGATCGCGCCCGCCGTGTCCCCGAGCGACCAGGGCTCAGCACTCGGCTTCGTCCGTCGCGCGGCAGAAGGCGTCACGTACGACTTCGTGTACAACCGGTCCGGCGAGGCTGTCCAGCAGTCGCTGACCCTCGCGGGCACCGGCCGCCCCTACCAGCTCGACCCCTGGTCTGGAGAGGTGACGCCGGTCGGCGAGTTCACGCAGGATGGTGACAGCGTCACGGTCTCCATCGACGTCGCCGCTCACGACACGGCGATCTTCGCCCTCGTCGACGACGACGGATCCGCCGTGCACGCGGTGTCCAGCGATGCTGATGTGCTGGCACCGGCAGCTGACGGCAGCATCTCGGTGCGCGCGACCGGCGATGGCACGTTCGGGACGGAGTTCAGCGACGGCTCGTCGACGACGACCGACGTGACCGGCCTGGCGGCTCCGCAGGGACTGAGCACCTGGTCGCTCGCCGCCCAGACGTGGGGCCCGGCGCCCGATGCGACGGGAATGACCGCATCCGAAACCGAGAAGGTCGACCAGCCAGCCATCGACATCACGGCCGACGCCGACGGGAAGCTGCCGTCGTGGCGAGAGGTGACCGGCGAGGTCGACCTGAGCAACGCATCCGGGCTCGGCACGTACTCGACGACCGTCACGCTTCCGGAGGCCTGGACGGAATCGGATGGCGCCTACCTCAGCCTCGGTGACGTGCTCGATACTGCCCAGGTCTGGGTGAACGGCGTGCAGGTCGTCGTGAACCAGGCCGACCGGGCACGCATCGACCTCGGCCACCAGCTGGAGCCGGGCGAGAACCGCATCGAGGTTCGGGTTGCCACGACGATGTTCAATGCCGTCAAAGCGACCGGCGACTCGAACTACCAGACCGCGGAGCAGCAGCGGACCGGCCTCATGGGCCCGGTCACGTTGACGCCGTACCGCGACACGGTCGCGTTCGAGGCACCGACGGCGACGGCCACCCCGCAGCCGACCGGCGAGCCGCAGCCGACCTCGACCGATGGCACCGGGACCACGGCGCCGACCTCGGCACCGGGCAACGGTGGCAGCGGTTCGGGCAACGGCGACTCGGATGCTGGTGGCCAGGACGGCGACCTCGCCACGACGGGCGTCGACGGCAGCCTCGCCGGCTTCCTCGCGCTCCTCGGGGTGGCGCTCGCTGGCACCGGGGCGGCGTTCCTCATCAGGAAGCGCCGCGGACGCGTGACGAGCGAGTAGTTCGGCCCAGAACGCGGCCCCTGCTTCCATGATCGTGTGGATGCAGGGGCCGCTTTCGTTGCACGAGCCCGCCGATTCTTGGCGCGGTTCCTGCCTTACAGCGGCTCGCTCACGTACGACTGCAGCTGCACGCGGAACGCTGCGGCCGCATCCACTTCGGGCGCCAGGAGCCACTGCTGCGTCAGCCCGGCCCTGAGGCCGGCGATCTGGACGGCGGCGAGTTCGACGGGTACGTCGGCGCGAGCGTAGAGCCCCTTCTCCTGCAGATCCGTGAGCGCGTCGAACGCCGTCGACCGGAGAAACTCGTACCACCGCGCGATCGAGGCATGTGCTGGATGCGTCGGAGCCAACGCCTCCGCGGACACGATGCTGAACATCAGGACCCCGTCCGGCTTCGCAACGTCGCGTTCCGCGAGCGCCAGGAGTCCGCGCAGGTAGGAGAGCCCGGTGGAGAAGTCGAGGCCGACCTCCGCGGCGGCGCGCTGGCCACGACGCTCGAGGAGCGTCTCAAGCAGCACCGCCTTGTCGGGGAAGTGGTGGAGCACTCCCGTGTGGGACATGCCAGCTTCGACGGCGATCTCGCGGATCGATGCCGCGTTGAAGCCCTTGACCGTGAAGACCCGCATGGCCGCATCCAGAATCTGGTCGCGCCTCGGATGCGGGGTGACGTCCCTCTGCGAGAACCGCGGGACGGGATCGGCGGCTGCTCCTGAGGACATGGCGACCATTCTCCCTTGCCGAGATTGTCTAACACGTGTTAGGTTCACGACTGAATCGATTCAACTCCCCGAATCCGGTCTCACTCGCGCCCTCGGACCCCACGAGCTGGCGCGGCAGTTCACACCCCGTCGTTGGCAAAGATGCCAGAGAGGTCACAAGATGAACGATCCACGAAGACGAGGGCGACGAGCCGTTGCGCTCGGCGCAGCGCTCACCGTCGCCTGCACGCTCGCTGTAGCCGGCCCAGCCGTCGGCGACGAGCACACCACGACCACCAGCGCCATCGACCCCACCGAGTTCGCAGAACCAGGAGTCGACTTCCGCCCAGGCGTGCGCTGGTGGTGGCCTGGCAACGCGGCCAGCCAGGAGGACCTGCTCGCTCAGGTCGACTACCTGCACGAGAACGGCTTCGGCGCCGTCGAGATCGTGGCCTTCTCGAAGGGGTTCCTGACCGAGGAGGGCATCGCGGGCAACGGCGGCAACGGCGGCTCGATCTACGACGCCGCCCCCGGCTACGACACGGAGGCCGTGCTCGGCTACGAGTCGCCCGAGTACTTCGCGAAACTCGACGCAGTCATCGCCCGCGCCAACGAGCTCGGCATCACCGTCGACCTCAACATCGGCAGCGGCTACCTCGCGAGCGACGACTCCATCGACCTCGAGGACAGCCAGAACACGATGGCGCTGGGCCGGGCCACCGTTCGGGTGGATGCGGCCGGCACACTCACCCTCGTGTCCGGCGACGTCTCGGTGCCGACCGGCACGGGCAAGCTCTCGCTCGGGATCCCCAAGGCAGAGGTCAGCCCGTTCTTCGCCTCGGAGAAGTTCGGCTTCGACTTCGGCGAGTGGAAACCGGAGAACGCGCACCTGAACTCCGTCATGCTCGCCCCGATCACGGGCCAGGGCGCCGACCTGACGACGGCCAACCAGACCCTCACCTCCGACTTCAGCTCGGTCAAGACCTACGAGCAGCAGCCGGTGCTCGACCTCGATGCCGCGCAACTCTCCTACCCGAGCGACGGCCAGACGACCTTCGGCGTCGACACTTCGACCCTCGCGGCGGGCGACTACGAGATCGTCGCGCTCTACAGCGCCACGACGGGCGCGTACGGCTTCAACTCGATCATCGAGAACACGACGACCGACAAGCGCAACTACGTCGTCGACCACCTCAACCCGGTCGCGATCACGAAGCTCGTCAACGGCTGGCTCGGCGAAGCCGCGCTGAACGACATCGTCGAGTCGCGCGACATCCGCGCCGCCTTCAACGACAGCTACGAGTTCTACACCGACCGCCACTACAACGACCTCATCCAGGCCGCGGCGGAGTCGCAGGAGCTGCTCGGCTACGACATCACGCCGTACCTCCCCTCCCTCTACTCCATCTACCAGGACTCGTTCCTCATCGACGGAACCCCCACGGTCAAGCCGGAGTACGCAGCTCTCGGACTGCAGACACCGGAGGTCAGCCGCTTCGGCGGCGGCAGCGGAATGCCGCTGCTCGCCAGCAACCTCAGCGAAGAGGAGTCGCAGCGCATCGTGCACGACTACGGAGTGCTCCTCAACGACTCGTTCCTCCAGGGCCTCGAGGCGTTCTCGAGCACCCTCGGCGAGTACGGCATCGACTACCGCCAGCAGGCGTACAACCCGCCCATCGACACCCTGAAGTCGTCGCAGTACGTCGACATCCCCGAGACCGAGGGCCTCGACGAATACCAGCTGAAGCGCGTCGCATCCGGAGCGCACCTCTACGGCAAGAACCTCGTCACCTCGGAGGTCTTCACGCTGGGCTCGGTGCCGTTCCAGATCACGCCGGAGTTCATGAAGCAGGGCTACGACCTCATGGCCACGAGCGGTGTGAACAACTTCTTCTACCACGGGCTCAGCGCCACCTACAGCGGCAACGACGACCCCGCCTTCACGTCCGACGACAACCTCTTCGCCGAGGAGGGCTGGCGCGCCTGGCCCACGATCGGCGTCGAGATGGCCGACACGGCTGGCATCGCCGACTACTACGCGTCGATGAACGACTACGCGTCGCGCGCCAACTACGTCATGCAGTCGGGCAAGAACAGCAGCGACGTGGCGATCTACATGCCGCTCTTCGGGGCGCTGGCGAGCGGCGGCGGCTTCGGCGGCGGCTCCACGCCGCTCGCATCCGTCACCACGGCCCAGGCCAACGGCTGGGCGTGGGATGCCATCAACGATGACACCATCCAGACGGGCCTGAGCTGGGACGGCTCGCACCTCGTCGCGAACGGCGGCAACGCATCCTTCGACGCCATGCTCGTCGAGAGCGGCACCGTGCCTCTCGAGACGATGCAGGCGCTGCAGAAGCTCAAGAACGCGGGCGCCCCGATCGTCTTCGTCGATACGGCTCCCGCCGCGCAGCCCGGCTACGCGGGCGGCGAGTACGCCGCACTGGATGCGCAGGTGTCCGACATCGCCGCCGCCATGGGCGGTGCCATCGAGGCAGCCGCCGTCCCCGCGGCACTCGCGGCCTCGGTCGACGCACCCATCTCCTACGAGGAGAACGCGGACATCCGCTTCGGGCGCCGCACGCTCTCGACCGGAGGCGAACTCGCGTACGTGCGCAACACCTCCGCGGAGGCGGCAACGGGGGTCAGCCTGACGGTCGCCGACGACCTCGACTCCTGCTGGTGGCTCGACCCCGAGACGGGCGAGATCTTCGACGCGGAGGTCGACGGCAACGTCGTCTCGGCGACACTCGACGCGAGCGGAGCGGTTGTCCTGCTCTGCGAGCCAGCAGGCACCGGCATCGCCGATTCTGCGATCTCCGACGGGACCCCCTCGTCGATCGACACGACCGAGCGCGGTGTCGGCCACCAGCTCGGTGCCTTCTCGCTCGAGGTCACGGCCGACAACCTGGGCACGAACGCACCGGGTGAGCCGAGCACGTCCGAGTACACGGGCGAGGTCCTCGGCGACTGGAGCGCCGACGGGTTCCTCGGCAACGAGCTGCGGTACGTCACCGATTCGGGAACGTACCGAACCACGGTCGAGATCCCGGATGCGGCCGACCTCCTCGAGGGCGGTGCGGTGCTGAACCTCGGCACCGTGAACAACGCGGCGACAGTTCGCGTGAATCCCGGCACCGAGCACGAGCTCGTGACGCAGCTGTACGCCGCGCCGTACGAGGTCGACATCGCGCCGGCGCTCGTGAACGGCTCCAACGTCATCGAGATCGACGTGCAGCCCGTGCAGAGCAACCGCCGCGAAGGCCTCAAGGAGCTGTACAACAGCGACCCGGTCGCCAACGTGAAGTACCAGGCGTACAACAGCGTGCACGGCGGTTCCGGTCTCATCCCGGCCGGCCTCGTCGGCCCGGTCACGCTGAACAGCGCGGTCGAGAGCATCGCTGAGCCGAATCCGACGGGCACTGCGGAGCCCACACCGCAGCCGACCTCCACGGACGGTACCGGGACAACCGCGCCGACGTCGGGCCCCGGCAACGGCGGCGGCAACGCGTCCGGGAACGGTGGATCCGACGCCGGCGGCCAGGACGGCGACCTCGCAACGACGGGCGTCGACGGCAGCCTCGCCGGCTTCCTCGCCCTCCTCGGGGTCGTGCTCGCTGGCACCGGAGCGGCGTTCCTCATCAAGAAGCGCCGCGGACGCGTGACGAGCGAGTAGCCGCTCTCGGTCCGAACGAGATCGCCCGGACGGTCGTCACAGCCCCAGCTGACGACCGTCCGGGCGATCCCGTTGACACGAGAGGCACGACGATTGAGGTCGCCTCGAAGGCAGTGCGAGCCTGTCGACGGACGCGGCAGCCCTCAGCCGCGGCCTCCGATCGTGCTTGCGCGCTCGTGCAGACTGGGCGGCAGGACGATCGTGCGATGCTCGTGCCGATCACCGAGAGCGATCTCCTCCATGAGCAGCTCCGCGCCCACCCTCCCCATCTCGAGGCCGGGCTGCCCGACACTCGTGATGCGGACTGGACTGTCGGTCGACATGCGGTTGTTATCGAAGCCGACGACTGCCAGGTCCTCCGGCACCGAGACGCCTGCCGCCAGAAGCGGTTGCATGGCCCCGAATGCCAGGGCATCGGACGCGCAGACGAGCGCATCCGGCCGCTCGTGTGGCGGGCGCTCGGCCAGCATCACGCCGAGGCTATGGCCTCCACGAACGGTGATGCGTGGCGTCTCGATGGTCTCGATCTCGACACCTCGACTCTCCTCGCAGGCCCGGAGCACACCTCGCCGACGCGCCGCGACCGCGGAGAGCGAGAACGGGCCACCTGCGAAGACGAGCCTGCGACGCCCGAGCGCGATGACGTGCTTCGCCGCCAGGTAGCCACCAAGCTCTTCGTCGGCCACGACCCCGCAGGCGTCGCCGCTTCCCGGCCAGTTGACCTGCACGACCGGCATGCCCCTGCCCCGCGCGTGCTGCGCGGCGTCGAGCGGAGCGTCGAGTGGAGCCAACAGGATGCCGGCCACCTGCGTCTCCTCGAAGAGCTCGATGTGCCCTGTCTGCTTGGCGAGGTCGACGTCGCTGTTGGCGAGAAGGAGTCGCTTGTGCTTCGTGTCGAAGGCCTCCTCCGCCCCTCTGGCGATGTCGAGGAACAGCGAGTTCGCGAGATCGACGATGACGAAACCGACCGTGTCAGCCCGTCCCATGGCGAGCGACCTCGCCGTCCGATTCCGGACGAAGCCAAGCTCCTCGATGGCGCGCTCGACTCGTTCGCGCGTTCCTGCCGCGACGAGGTTCGGGGTATTGAGCACGTTGGAGACGGTCCCCAATGACACCCCGGCGAGACGCGCGACGTCAGTCATCACTGGCCGCGGTCGATCCCTGGTCTCATTGGTCGTCGGTGACATGGATCAGAACTCTATACGACAGGAAAGTTATCCGTTCGCTTGCGAATCGTGCAGGTTCGTGGTTGTCTTTGAAGCGCTTCAAGCACGCGAGGTCGACTCGCCCAATCAAGGAGGATTCATGAAGCGAACCCCTCGGGTCGCGCCAACGCGCTTGACCCTGACCGCTCTCGCGGGAGTCTCTGTACTCGCGCTCACGGCCTGCTCTGGTGGAGGTGGCGCATCCGTCAGTGACGATGAGTTCTCCGTCTTCATCAACGTGGAGAACACCGAGGTTCCAGCCGTCCTCGAAACCCTAGCCGGGGACACCTGCTCAGCCGAAGCCGGCGCGCAGCCACTGAGCGTCGAGACCGTCCCCCAGACGAACCTCGACCAGCAGCTCCAGCTCAAGGCAGGACAGGGGGACCTCCCCGTGCTGTTCTCAGCAGGCAACGCACCTGCCCTGACGCAGACACTCGCGGAGTCGGGCAACATCGCCGACTTCGAAGCGCTGCTGACGGAGTCCGGACAGCTCGACAAGATCGAGCCGGCAGCCGTCTCCACGATCGAGAACCTCTACGGCAGCTTCGCCGTGCTCCCCTTCGAGTACAACGTCGAGGGCATCTGGTACAACAAGACGATCTTCGATGAGCAGGGCATCGCCGAGCCACAGACGTGGGACGAGCTCACCGCGGCCTCGGAGAAGCTCGACGCTGCAGGCATTCAGCCGTTCTCCGCGAGTGGAGAGCAGGGGTGGCCGATCACGCGCCTGATCTCGAGCTACCTGTTCCGCACCCTCGGCCCAGACGCGATGCAGAAGGTCGCCGACGGCGAGGCCAAGCTCACCGACCCCGAGTACGTCGAAGCCGCGCAGGCGATCGCCGACCTCGGCGCCGCCGGCTACTTCGGTCAGGGCGTCGGTTCGATCGACATGGCGACGTCCGAGAACCAGTTCCTCAACGGCAGCGCCGCGATGTTCTACATGGGCAGCTGGTTCCTCAGCGGCCTCAACGACCCAGAGGCGAACCGGATCGGCGTCGAGAACGTCGGCTTCATGCCCTTCCCCGGCGTCGAAGGCGGCGCAGGCGACCGCTCCCAGCTGGCCGCGAACGTGGGCCTCCCACTCACGATGAACGCGAACGCCACGGGAGAGAACTCCAAAGCATGGCTGAGCTGCATCGTCGAGAACTACGGCAGCACCGCGCTCGCACAGGAGAACCGCGTCTCCGGCTTCGCGCTCTCCGAAGAGGTCGCCGACGTGCCACCGCTGACACAGCTGGTCCAGGACCAGATCGCTGAGACAGAGACCACCGTGCTCTGGTTCGAGGCGCTCTTCTCCCCTGAAGCGACGACCACGAGTCAGCGCAATGCCGCCCAGCTCGTGACGGGCAGCATCACCGCTGAGGACTTCATGGCGCAAGTCCAGGCCGACCTGGGCTAAGTCCCCGCGAGGTGCGGGAGCGTCCGCTCCCGCACCTCCACCGGATTCGGAGATACACATGAAAAACGTGCTCGGCGACAAGCGCACGATCGCCATCCTGCTCGGCCCCGCACTCCTCGTCTACTCAGTCGTGATGCTCGTGCCGGTGCTCGTCTCACTCGGGTACACCCTCTTCGAGGGGAACGCGATCGTCGGCTTCACCTTCGTGGGCTTCGACAACTTCGTGCGACTGTTCGGCGACTCCGAAGTCCACGCAGCCCTCCTCTTCACTCTGAAGTACGCGGTCGTCGTGACCATAGGCCAGGTGCTCTTCGGGTACGGCCTGGCACTGCTCTACGCCTTCGCGCTGAAGCGGGCCTCGGGCCTCATCCGGACACTCGTCTTCTTCCCGGTCGTCATGCCGACCGTCGCCGTGGCCTTGCTCTTCCAGCAGCTCTTCTCCGTCGCCCCCACGCAAGGTGTCGTGAACTCCTTCATCACCTCATTCGGTGGCGTCCCGCTCGACTGGTTCGGCGACGGCGGCAGCGCCTTCGTCGTGATCGCGATCATGGACATCTGGCGCTCCATGGGCTTCTACGGCGTGCTTCTCTACTCAGGGCTCATCGACATCCCCGAAGACGTCATGGAATCCGCCAGACTCGACGGAGCCAGCGGGTGGAAGCTCATCCGCCACATCGTGCTTCCGCTCTCGCTGCCCGTCCTCATCTCCTCGCTGATCTTCTCGATCAACGGAACGCTCAAGGTGTTCGACAGCGTGCTCGCACTCACGAACGGCGGGCCCGGCAGCACCACGAGCCCCCTGACGATCGCGATGTTCGACCAGTCCTTCACCTACGGCCAGTACGGCTACGGCTCGACGATCGCGATGCTCCTGACGATGGTGTGCCTCGCCGTCACGTTCGTCGTCTTCCGCGGGGCCGCCCGCAACCGACAGAAGGCCGCATCATGACCACGACCAACAGCTTCTCGCCGGCCCGTGTCCGCCGGCTGCTCGGCCGGATCCCGGTCTGGATCGGCGTCGCCTTCCTCCTCGTCATCGTCGGCTACCCGCTGCTCTGGCTCCTCCTCGGCTCCTTCAAGACGCAGCGCGAGTTTCTCGAAGAACCCACCTGGGCGATGCCGGAGCAATGGAACTTCGACAACTACAGCGTCGCGTGGGAGACGGCCGGCCTCGGCCAGACGTTCCTGAACAGCGCAGTCGCCGTCCTGCCCTCGCTCTTCCTGATGCTCCTCCTCGGCACGGCCGCGGCGTTCGCGCTGGAGGTCATGGTGTGGAAGGGGCGCAGCAACGTGCTGCTCATCTTCCTCGCCGGCATCATGGTGCCGACCCAGATGATCCTGCTCCCGCTCTTCAGCGCCTACTTCCAGATCGGCCTCACCGGCACCCTCTGGACGCTGATCATCACCTACACCGCGACCGGGCTCCCGCTGACCGTGTTCCTGATGGCGACCTACTTCCAATCCATCCCCAGAGAGATCTTCGAAGCGGCGACCATCGACGGAGCATCCGTCATCAGGCAGTTCTTCTCCATCGGACTGCCGATGATGAAGAACGGCCTGTTCACCGTCGGGCTCGTGCAGTTCTTCTTCTTCTGGAACGACCTGCTCATCGCGCTCACCTTCGCGAACTCCGGCAGCATCCGCACGCTGCAGCTCGGCCTCCTCAACTTCAACGGGAACTTCGGCACGACGCAGTACGGTCCGCTCTTCGCGGCCGTCAGCATCAACGTGTTCGCACTCCTGATCGTCTACCTCATCCTCAATCAGCGAATCCAGAAGGGCCTCACGGCCGGAGCGGTCAAGGGATGAGCATCAACACTCCGAACAGGAACACCGTGCACGTCACTCCCCCCACGATCGAGCACCTCCGCGAGAACATCGGCATCGGCACCCCCACCCCTCGACTCAGCTGGAAGATCAGCGCCGCCCCCGGGTGGACACAAGATGCCTGGGAGCTCGAAGTGGATCGCGGCGGGCAGCTCAGCCGGTCAGGTGGTCGAGGCCACGAGCAGGTTCTCGTGTCGTGGCCGTTCGAGCCGCTTCGCTCGCGTGAGTCAGCAGCCATCCGTGTCCGCGTGCTCGGCGGCGGCACGTGGTCCGCCTGGAGCGACGCCACAACGGTCGAGGTCGGCCTCCTCGAGGAGGCCGACTGGCAGGCAATGCCCGTCGGCGCAGCCTGGGAGGAAGAGGCCGGGACCGACCGGAGGCCATCCCTCGTCCGTCGCGAGTTCCACCTCGCGAAGCCCGTCCGAAGCGCCCGCCTGTACGTCACCGCGCACGGTCTCTACGAAGCGGAGATCAACGGGCAGCGCGTGGGCGACCACGAGCTGTCTCCAGGCTGGACGAAGTACGACGACCGCCTCATCTACTGGACCTTCGACGTCACCCAGCACGTCCAGCAGGGCGCGAACGTCATCGGCGCCTGGCTCGGGGACGGCTGGTACCGCGGCCGGCTCGGCTTCAACGGCGGCTACCACGACCTCTACGGCACCGACCAGTCCCTCATCGCTCAGCTCGAGATCGAGCACACCGACGGCTCCCGCCACGTCGTCGCGACCGACGCCGATTGGGTAGCGGCGCTCAGCCCGATGACCAGCGCCGGCCTCTATGACGGCGAGAAGCACGACACCCGCGAGGAACAGGACGGGTGGAGCGCACCCGGTGCCTCCAATGACGGATGGACCGCCGTCGCAGTCCGCTCTCGCGACGCCGCCACTCTTGTCGCGCCGTCGCTCCCGCCGGTGCGATGCACGCAGGAGATCGAGCCTGTCTCGGTCACTCGAACCGCAGAGGACTCCCATCTCATCGACTTCGGGCAGAACCTCGTCGGTCGGCTCCGCGTTGAAGTCGACGGGCCGGCCGGACACCGCATCGAGCTGCGTCACGCCGAGGTGCTCGAGCACGGCGAGCTGGGCGTCCGCCCGCTCCGCCTCGCTGACGCCCACGACATCATCACCCTGGATGGCCGCGGCCCGCGCCTGTGGGAGCCGAAGTTCACCTTCCATGGCTTCCGCTATGCCGTCATCACCGGCCTTGCGGAGCTGCCCGTCGGAGGTGTGATCGCGCGCGTGCTGCACAACGACATGGAGCGCACGGGAACGCTCACCACCTCATCCGATGACCTGAACCGGCTGCACGAGAACGTCGTCTGGGGCATGCGCGGCAACTTCCTGTCGATCCCCATGGATTGCCCGCAGCGCGACGAGCGGCTCGGCTGGACGGGCGACATCCAGGTCTTCGCCCCCACCGCGTCCTTCCTCTACGACTGCGCCGGGTTCCTCGAGAGCTGGCTCGCGGACCTCGCCCTCGAGCAGCTGCCCGACGGCACCGTGCCGTGGTTCGTGCCCGTCGTCCCGGGCGGGCCCACCTGGACCCCCATCGAGACCGGCGCTGTGTGGGGCGACGCCTCTGTGCTCACTCCTCTGGTGCTGCACGAGCGATTCGGCGACCGTGGCATCCTCGCGCGTCAGTTCGAAAGCGGGCGAGCTTGGGTCGACCGGATGATCCTCCAGTCGGGCGACTCGCGACTCTGGAAGTCGGCACACCAGCTCGGAGACTGGCTGGACCCTGCTGCTCCGCCTCATGACCCGGCAGACGGGCAGACCGACAAGTACCTCGTCGCCTCTGCGTACTTCGCGTACACGACGAGGCGTCTCGCCGACATCGCCATCACCCTCGGCCGAACCTCGGAAGCGAGCAGGTACGCGACGATCGCGTCCCAGGCGCGCGACGCATTCCGCGGCGAGTACGTCGTGGATGGCGGCCTGCTCACGAGTGACGCGCAGACCGCATATGCACTCGCCATACGCTTCGATCTCCTCTCGGCATCGGAGAAGCAGGTTGCCGGTGCACGGCTGGCCCAGCTCGTGCGCGAGGCGGGCCACCGCATCGCGACGGGTTTCGCCGGGACCCCCGTCATCAGCGACGCCCTCACCGCAACCGGGCACCTCGACGAGGCGTACGCACTGCTCCTCGAGGACTCGTGCCCGTCCTGGCTCTACACCGTGCGCATGGGCGGCACCACGATCTGGGAACGGTGGGATTCGATGCTCCCCGACGGCAGCATCAACCCGGGTGAGATGACCAGCTTCAACCACTACGCGCTGGGCTCCGTGGCCGATTGGATGCACCGCACCATCGGGGGGCTGACTCCCGCGCAGCCTGGCTATCGGCGGGTCGTCTGGGCGCCACAGCCCGGCGGCGACCTCACGAGCGCGACGATCGCCTTCGATTCCAGGTACGGGAGGATCACTGGCTCGTGGACGCGAACCCTCGAGGGGGTCAGCTACGAGCTGCAGCTTCCGACCGGCGTCACGGGGCAGGTACGACTCCCAGGGGCCGATGAGCGATTCGAGCTCGTGTCTGGCGCGAAGTTCGAGCACCGCGTCGCGGCGCCCGCACTCGAGACGCGGGTGCGATAGGGAGAGCTGGCTCACCGTGACCGGCACGATCTCCCTCGCACGCGACCCCAGAGCGCAGCTCGTGCTCGGGACGCTCGGCTTCGGCACGAAGCAGGACCGGGATGCTTCGTTCGCCCTCCTCGATACCTTCATCGAGGAGGGCGGGCGCACCATCGACACGGCGCACGTGTATGGCAATTGGGAGCATGCGGCCGCGCCGAGTGCGAGCGAACGCATGGTCGGCGCGTGGCTGTCATCCAGAGGCGTGCGCACAGTTGTCAACGCCACGACCAAGATCGGCCACCCCTCGCTGGATGACCCCGCGGTGACGCGCCTCGACCCCGAGTCGCTGCGCCTCGACATCGAGGAGGCACGCGACAACCTCGGGCTCGAGACGATCCCGTTGGTGTACCTGCACCGGGACAGCACCGCGATACCCGTCGAAGAGCTCCTGGCGCCGTTGGAGGAGTTCACCCGAGCAGGCCTTATCGGTGCGTACGGCGCCTCGAACTGGACGACCACGCGTCTTCGGGAGAGCCGTGTGGTCGCGGCGGCTCGCGGCTGGACCGGATTCGTGGTCAACCAGCCCAGCTGGGGGCTCGCGCGCCCGCTCGAGACGGCACTCCCGACCGGGATGGTGGCGATGGACGGGAAGATGCATCGTTTGCACGAGCAGTCGGGCCTTCCAGCCAGCCCCTACTCGTCGCAGTCGAAGGGGTATTTCTCGCGCTGGAGGCGCGGTCCAGCTGACGCGACGGTTCGGCTCTTCCACGACAACCACAACAGGGCGACCGCGCTGCTGCTCGACGAGCTCGCGCCTCTCTACGGCGTACCCGCGACCGAGTTGTCGGTCGCCGTCCTCCTCGCCTCTGCGTTTCCAGTCTCTCCGGTCATTGGCGCTGGCACCGTCGAGCAACTGCGATCCAGCTTCCGCGCCGCCTCGGTGGGCTTGTCTGCGGCCCACCTCGAGGCAGTTCGCACGCTCTGCAAATTGCCCGTTGTGTAACGGCATGGCGACTGATAATTTCGTGTCACCCGGATGTTGAAGCGTTTCAACACATCGCTGCGTTCATCGACGAACGCCCCATCCGCGTGCCTCCACTCCCGATGAAGCACCTCAACGAAGAGAACGGAAGATCGCACTTGATATCGAAGACCCCCCACGGCAGAGGCCGATCATTCAAGGCCGCGACAGCCCTGACGCTCGGCACCTGCCTCTTCGCAGGATCCTTCGTGAGCGCGCAGCTCGCCATCGCCGCTCCGACCGACACCACTCCTGTCGCACTTCAAGTCGACCGCCAGGAGTCCCCCATCCTGGTCGACTCCACACCGAGCTTCAGCTGGCAGATGGATGCGGCGCATCGCGGCGCCGCACAGACCGCCTACCGCCTCGTGGTCGCGACCTCGGCCGAGAAGGCCTCCAACGGCGAGGGTGACGTCTGGGATTCCGGCGTCGTCGAATCGAACGCCAGTGCAGCGGTTGCCTACGCTGGCCCCGAGCTGTCGCCGAAGACCAGCTACTTCTGGGCCGTGCAGGTGACGGATGAGCGCGGGGAGACGCTGCCCACCGCCACGTCGTCCTTCCGAACCGGCCTCAAGGCGACCGACGGGAGCACCGGCTGGAACGGCGCCCAGTGGATCACCCAGCCAGGCGCCGAGCCCTCGCTCGCTGACGACCGCTCGCTCGCAACGACGTTCGATGTCTCGACGAGATTCCAGATCCTGCAGGGGTCCGCCGGCCTCACCTTCAACGGGATCGACGACGACTTCATCCTCCTCAACGTGGCTGAGGTCGACGGTCAGTACCGGCTGAAGCTGCACGAGGGCAACGCACAGGGCATCCGAGACTTCACCCGTGACAACGGCGCGGCCGAGAACACGGACAGCCCCCGTGGCTTCGACCCCGTGAATGTCGACGTCGCACTCGACGGCTTCGACCCCGCCGCCGAGCACACGCTCACGGCGAGCCTCGTCGGAGGCGGAGGGGTCTTCCCCTCCGGGTCGACGTGGAAGATCAGCCTCGACGGTGCAGTGCTCGCCGAATTCGAGCTGCCGGGCAACCGGCAGATGGTGCGAGCGGGTCTTGTCGGCCTGTACAACGACAACGGGACGAGCGCCAAGTACACCGATGTCTCCCTGACGGTGCCCGATGCGGCCGAGAAGCTCGAGGAGACCCAAGCGAAGCTCACCGCAGATCCCAGCGCATCCGCCTTCGCTGAAGCCGACGGTGCGAAGATCGCCGACGGCTGGATCACGGTTGCGGACAGCCTCGCTCAGGAGGCCGACACAAGTGCGTCGGATGGCCTCTTCCGCGAGGAGTTCACCACCAGCGGGAAGACAGTCGAGTCGGCCCACCTCTACGCGAGCGCCCTCGGCATCTACGAATTCGAGCTCAACGGCGAGAAGGTCGGTGACTCCTACCTGGCGCCTGGCACCTCCGACTTCTTCAAGACAGCGCTCTACAACGCCTACGACGTGACCGATCAGATCGCGGCCGGCGACAACGCGATCGGCGCGCAGCTCAGCGATGGCTGGTACTCGGGATCCTTCGGCGCGCTGCAGAAGCCTTACGGAGCGCAACCGGCGCTCATGGCGAACCTCGAGATCACCTACACCGACGGCAGCACCGAGTCGGTCGCGACGGGACCCGATTGGTCGTACTTCGGCGAGGGCCCGATCACCGACAGCAACCTCATGGACGGCGAGAACTACGACGCTCGGCTCGAGCCAGCAGTCGCAGGATGGTCGCAGGGCGGCTTCGATGAATCAGGCTGGGCAACATCCGCAACCACCTCGCTGCCCGCAGGGCTCAAGGTCGTCGGCGACAGCGCATCCGCGATCAAGAAGGTCGAGGAGCTCTCGCCCGTCTCCCGCACGGTCGATGCAAACGGCAACCTCGTCTTCGACTTCGGCAAGAACATCGTCGGCAACGTCGCGATCAACGTGTCTGGGCCCGCCGGTTCGACTGTCGAGCTCAACTACGGCGAGATGCTGAACGACAGCAGCGCAACAGCCGACGGCCCCGCGGGCACGATCTACAACGAGAACTTCCGCTCGGCGAAGGCCAACGACTTCTACACGATCGGCGACTCGGGCTCCGGCTCGTTCGAGCCGACGTTCACCATGCACGGCTTCCGCTACCTCGAGGTCTCCGGCTTCAACGGATTCGACGCGAACTCTGTCGACACAGGCGACGTCACGGCGCACGTGCTGAGCTCAGCCACCGAGCTGACGATGGACCTCGAGACGTCGAGCGACGGTCTCAACGCCCTGCACGAGAACACGATCAACGGCCTGCGCGGCAACTTCAACTCGATCCCGACCGACACTCCGGCCCGTGACGAGCGGATGGGCTGGCTCGGGGACATCCAGGTGTTCACGTCGACCGCATCCATGACCGCGGATGTGCGCAACTTCCTGCAGAAGTACACGGAACTCGACCTCGCGGACGCGCAGTTCGCGGACGGCCAGTACCCGCGCTTCGCGCCGTACCACTCCGGCTGGGAGTTCGTGCACGGCACGTCCGACCCGTGGACAGACGCCAGCATCATCGTGCCCTACGAGCTGTGGAGGGCGTACGGCGACACCGAGATCCTCGAGGTCAACTACGAGCAGATGAGTGCCTACGCGACGGCGCTCAACGAGGGCCCGCGCGGGTTCGTGCTCGGCGACTGGCTGTCGTTCGCGAAGACCGACACCGAGTTCGTGATGCAGGCGTACAAGGTGCACACGATCGCACTCATGGCCGAGGCCGCAGAGGCCCTTGGCAAGACCGAGGACGCGCAGAAGTTCAGCGGCTGGCACCAGGACTGGAAGAACACCTTCGTCTCCACCTACTTCCCGAGCGGTGGCTCGCAGATCGAAGGCGTCGACCTCGAGACGCAGGCCGCCTACGCCATCGTGCTCGACTTCGGCCTCTACCCGGATGGCAGCCAGGCTGGGCTCGCCGAGCGCCTCGCACAGCTGAGTCTCGCCGGCGAGAACGGAGAGCCCGCGCTCACGACGGGCTTCCTCGGCACTCCCGCCATCCTGCCGGCGCTCTCCGGCAGCGGCCAGCTCGACGCCGCCTACGACCTCGTGCTCAGCAACGCCTACCCGAGCTGGCTGTACACGGTCGACCAGGGCGCCACGACCTACTGGGAGCGCTGGAACTCGTACACGCTCGAGGACGGCTTCGGCGACGTGAGCATGAACTCGTACAACCACTACGCCTACGGCGCGGTCAGCGAGTGGATCTACAACACGGTCGCCGGCATCAACCAGGACCCGGCGAACCCCGGTTATCAGCACTCCGTGCTCAAGCCGCAGCCGGATGCCGACGGCCGCGTCACGTGGTCGAATGCCGCGTTCACCACGAACTACGGCACGCTCGTCTCCGACTGGACGACCGAGAACGGCGCGTTCGAGTACCACGTCGAGGTTCCCGCGAACTCGTCCGCGACGGTCTACGTGCCAGTTGCCGACGAGAGCATGACCGTGCTTGAGGGCGGACTCGCCGCGGCCGATGCCGAGGGCGTCACGCTTGTGGGCATCGAGAACGGGACGGCTCAGCTCGAAGTCACCTCAGGCAGCTTCGACTTCACGGTCGGTGTCGCCCCACAGCCGACAACGGAGCCCACGCCGCAGCCGACCTCAACGGACGGCACCGGGACCGCGGCGCCGACGTCGAGCCCCGGCAACGGCGGCGGTGACGGCGGCGGGAACGGGTCCGGCAACGGTTCGGGCAACGGCGGATCCGACGCCGGCGGCCAGGACGGCGACCTCGCAACGACGGGCGTCGACGGCACCCTTGCCGGTTTCCTCGCCCTGCTCGGGGCTGTCCTCGCAGGAACCGGAGCGGCGTTCCTCATCAAGAAGCGCCGAGGACGCGCGACGAGCGAGTAGGCGCAAGCGGACCGACGAAGACGCCCGGGCGGAAGGACTGGCACTCACCAGTTCATCCGCCCGGGCTTTTCTGCACCCCTGACGGCTGCCGACGCAAGGGCGGTCCGCTCGCGCGAACGCAGCGGCTTCAAGAGGTGCTCAGCGTGCGCGCTCGACCTCCGTCAACACGGCGTCGATCGCCTCGACGATCTGGTCGCACTGTGCCGGCGAGATCGGGAGTGGTGGCCGGATCTTCAGCGATGCCGCGCTTGGTCCTGAGGCGCTGATGAGCACGCCTGCTTGACGCATGCCGTTCACCACCCGAGCGGCGAGCTCCGGGTCCGGGGTTGTCGGCGTGCCGAGATCGAGGGCCGCGAAGAGCCCGGCACCGCGTGCGTGCTGTGCGGATTCGTGGCTCCGGACGAGCTCCTGCAAGCCGTCCAGGAGCCGCGTTCCCATCGTGGCCGCGTGGGCGACGAGCTCGTCGCCCTCGATCACGTCGAGCACCGCCGTGGCTGCGGCGATCGAGACGGGGTTGCCGGCGAAGGTGTTGAAGTATCTGACTTCGGCGCCGAACGATGCTTGGGCATCCACAGTGCCCACGACGGCCGCGATGGGCATGCCGTTGCCCATCGGCTTGCCCAGGACGACGAGGTCGGGGACGATCCCGTGACGCTCGAACCCCCACCACGTTCCCGTGCGCCCGAATCCGGGCTGCACCTCGTCGGCGATCCAGAGCGCCCCGAGTTCCCGGACCACGGCTTCGGCGGGCTGCAGGAAGCCCAGTGGATGGGTCTGCACGCCGTCACTCGAGAAGATCGAATCGAAGACGACTGCGGCAACCCCCGCCCCGGATTCCTCGAGCAGCGCGGCGGCCGCCCTCACATCCGCCGCGAGCTTGGCGCCGACCTGATCGGGCGGGGTCATCGCCGTATCGATAGACGGGATGGTGACGACGTCGGGCCCCAGCGGGTTGTTCGGGCCGAGAGACGGGGACATGCCTGCGGCCGTCACTGTCGTGCCGTGGTACGCGTGCTCGGAGATGATGAGCCCCCGGCGTCCGGTGCGATGGCGAGCGATGCGAACCGCGAGATCGACGGCTTCGCTGCCCGTGCAGGTGTAGGTGATCCGCTCCAGCGATGCGGGGAATTGCCCGAGCAGTCGTTCCGAGTAGTCGAGGATGGATTCGGTGAGGTACCTGGTGTGCGTGTTCAGCGTCTGCAGCTGCGCACTCACGGCGGCAGTCACGGCCGGGTGACTGTGCCCGATGACCGGAACGTTGTTGTAGGCGTCGAGGTAGGTTCGCCCATCGATGCCGAGCAGCTCGAGGCCGCTCGCCGATGCAAGCGCGACCGGCTCGTCATAGAAGAGGCGGTAGGACGGTCCGAGCGCTCGGTCTCGACGCGCGACGAGTTCGGCGATCCTCGGCTCGAGGCGTGTGCCCTTCGCGGGGTCGAATCCGTTTGCCATGTGGACGCCTGCACCGGTGGCTTGCTGCACGATGTCGTGTTCCTCTCTAGAGATCGCCGTGGGTCGGTTTCCCGCCCACCAGCGTGGTCAGGACCCGCGTCTTGCTGAGTTCATCCGGGGTCGAGGTGAGTGGTGATCGATCGAGGACAGCGAGATCAGCGAGTTGTCCGGGCCAGAGAGAGCCCGTGTCACGGCTCCCCGTGGCCTTTGCCGCATCTCGCGTGTACGAGGCGAGCGCCTGCTGCGCGGTCAGCCGCTCCTGCGGAGCGAACTCCTGCCCCGAGGCGGTTCGCCGCTCGATGAGCGTGCGCATCGCAAGGAACGGGTTGCCGTCGATGCACGGGCGATCCGAGCTTCCCGCAACGAGCACACCCGCGTCGAGCAGGCTCCGTGCTCGATAGATGCCAGGAACGCGCTCCTGCCCCATCGACTTCACGAACTCGTCGCCGAACCTATGCACGAACATCGCCTGAGGAGTGACGGCGATCCCGAGTCGGGCGAGCCGTGGAAGCTGGTCGTCTCGCAGGTAGCTCGCGTGTTCGATCCGGTGCGGCGTCGACGGCGTCCCGTTCGCCGCGATGGATGCTTCGATCGCGTCCATGGCCAGGTCTATCGCCGCATCCCCGATGGCGTGAGCAGCGATCGACCACCCGCTTGCGGCCGCCGCCAGGATCTTGCGCGTGATGTCCTCGGCATCGCCTTGCAGGAAGCCCGTATTGTCAGGCTCGCCGCAGTACGGGGCGGACATCGCTGCGGTGCGCCCAGTCAGGGAGCCATCCACGAAGAGCTTCAGCGGACCGAGACGGAGCCGGTCATCTCCGAGTCCTGTTCGAGCGCCGAGGGACAGACCTATCGAACCTGGGGTTGCCGGATTACCGTGCGCGAGTTCGAAGGAGTCCAGCGTTGGCATGACCTGCGCCCTCGCCCGCAGCACTCCGCAGTCTCGGGCCATCTGGTAGGCGCCGAGCTCGGCGGTGCTGTTGCCGATCCACCCCGCCCCGATGCCGGCCTCCGTGAAGGAGGTGATGCCCTCGGACGCGTAGATGCTGGTTGCCAGGTCGAGCGAACGGACGATGTCGGCGTGGGACATCGGCTTGAGGAGGTCGAGAACAAGAGCCTGCGCCGTTTCCTCCAGACGGCCGGTCACCTGACCGCGGGAGTCGCGCTCGATGCGGCCACCATCGGGATCAGAGGCGTGGAGAGCGCCAGACCTTCGGAGCGCTTCAGTGTTGGCGATCACGGCATGCCCCGAGGACTGCTTGATCACGGCAGGGCGCCCTGCCGTGACGGCGTCGAGGGACGCCAGATCGGGGTACGCACCGCCGACGAGGTGCTGGTTGTAGCCGGCCGCCTGCACCCACTCCCCCGCAGGCACTGTCTCCGTGTGGGCCGCGATCAGCGTGAGCGCCTCGTCCACAGTGCGAATACGCGACAGGTCGAGATCGATCTGCGTGCGGCCGAACCAGGTCGTGTGGCAGTGCGCGTCGATGATCCCGGGGATGACCGTCACCTCCCCCAGGTCCACACGACGGGTCGCCTCGACGCCGTCGAGATCTTCATCAAGGCCCACGACTCGACCCTGGTGGATGCCGAGGCGCCGCGCTTGCGGTCGTCGCTCGTCCATCGTGATGATGTCGGATGCCTCGATGACAAGATCGATCTTCACGCGTTCGCTCGATCCGCCGCGACGACGTTGTCGACGATCCGAAGACGTCCTCCGAAGTACCCGCCCAACGCGGTCAGCACTGCGACGAGAACCAGAAGCAGCGCGGCGATCCAGGACCCACCGCCGGTCACTCCGAGCAGGGCAGTCGCGATGAGCGGCAGGAACCCGCCGATCGCGCCGGCGATGTTGAAGCTGAGTGAGACGCCGGAGTACCGCTGCTCAGGCGGGAAGAGCTCGCTGAGCAGGGTTCCAGCCGCCGCGTAGACGATGTCGATGGAGGCGGTGCCGATCGTGATGGCGAGTGCGATCAAGAGGAACTCCCCCGTGTCGATCAGCCAGAAGACTGGGAACGCGACCACCGCGGTGACGATGCCGCCAACGACGCTCATACGCCCCGCGCCGAAGCGCTCGGTCAGGCGCCCGCAGATCAGGAGCGCCCCGATCTGGACGACCGCGGCGATCAGGGTGGCGTTCACCAGCCACTCTCGCGGCAGGCCGAGCGTGGTGGTCCCGTAGCCGACGACGAAGGTCGTCATGATGTAGAAGCCTGCGACGCCGAGGAGGCTCGCGCCGATTCCCGCGAGAAGCCGGCCGGGCGAACGCCGGAACACGACGAGTGCAGGAACCTTGGGCATCGACTCGGCCCGCTTCGCGAGCTCGAGGAACACCGGGGACTCCTCCATGCGGTTGCGCATCCAGAGGGCGATGAGCAGCAGCGGGAACGCGGCGAGGAACGGCAGGCGCCATCCCCAGGCGTCGAACGATTCGGGCGGCATGAGGAGGACAAGAGCGATCGCTCCGGAGGACAGCAGGGTGCCGACCGGGGAGCCCAGCTGCGGAAGGGCAGCGAAGCGGCCCCGTTGCTCGATCGGCGCGTGCTCGACGGCCATGGTCACGGCTCCGCCCCATTCTCCGCCGACCGCGAGCCCCTGCAGGAGACGCAGGACAGCGAGCGCGATAGGAGCGAGGACGCCGATGGCGGCGTAGTCGGGCAGGAATCCGATGAGCCCGGTCGCGACCCCGATCAGGACCACGGTCAGGATGAGGGCGGGCTTGCGTCCGATCCGGTCCCCGATCGCTCCGAAGAGCACCGCTCCGATCGGACGGGCGACGAAACCGACGCCGAACGTCGCGAAGGCGGCGAGCAGGGCGGCGACCGGATCGAGGGTCGTGAAGTAGAGGCGGTTGAACACGATGGCCGCGGCCGTGCCAAACAGGAAGTAGTCGTACCACTCGAGCGCGGTACCAGCGAACGCAGCGACGGCGATGCGGCGAGCATCGGTCGTCGTCACGGTGATTGACTTCGTCGTCATGTGGGGAACCCTTCATTGATCACCAATAATGGAAGCTTCGCAGAGCGGTCACGGGGTGTCAACTGCCACATACGCGCAATGACAGTGTTCTTGTTTCGTGTTACAGCGGTATTTCAAACCCCTCGGCCTTGCAACAGGATCTTTGATGATCAATACTTGGCAACCATGAAGACTTCTGACTTCGCCACCGTCGGCGACCGGTCCGCACCTGTTCCCCCGCATCTCGAGCTTCGACAGGTGGCGAGGATCGCAGCGAGCACTCACGGGCTCGACGTGCGGAGCGCGAGTGCGCTCGGAGGCGAGTGGGCCAGCAATGCTCGCCTCGACCTTTCCGACGGGACCAGTCGGATGTTCAAGGCGGTTGGGGCACGCGACGCTCATCACGCCGAGCAGCTGCGCGCGCGCCTGGAATGGAGAAGCTCCCTGGCCCGCACGGCGGCCACCGTAGGAATCCCCGCCGCCCTGCCGGAGCCCTGTCTCGTCGGTGGCGATGTCGCGATCCTCGAGCACGACGACTCGACGCTGCTCGTCGTCGTCTCCGAGTGGATGCCCGGCATCCCGTTCGCGGAATACCGCCCGACCCCGCTGAACGCCGCGTCGACCCGTCGCGAGATCGGTCGGGCAGCAGCCGCGATGGTCGAGGCGCTCTCGGGACACCCGGGCTCGCAGGAGGATATCCAGCACGAATGGGCCTTCGAGACGATGCCTGAGACGATCCGGGGCGCCCTGGGAACGGACGCTGCGCGCACGAGGATCTCCGAGACGGACCGCTCTTGCGTCGAGAGGCTCATCAGCCGATTCGAGGGGCTGCATGAAGTCGTGCTCGCAGCACCGCACGGCCTCACGCACCACGACTTCAACGATTTCAACCTTCTCGTCGATCCCGAAACAGGCCACCTCACCGGTGTCGTGGACTTCGACGACGCTCGACTGGCGCCGCTGATGTCCGAGGTGAGCATCGCAGCGGCGTACGCGATGCTGGGAGCAGACGCAGACCCGCTCGCGGCGCTCAGCGACGTCGTCGACGGCGCGTCGGAGGTGCGCGCGTGGTCCGATGACGAGGTGTCGGCGATCTTCGCGGGCGCGGCCGTGCGTCTCTGCCTGAACGCGGTGGTGTGGACCGTGCGATCCGAGGGTCACAACGCGAGCTACGGAGCCGCACGCATGGCACGCACCTGGCCGATCGTGCGCCTTCTGGCAGCAACGGGGGTCGAAGACGGCACCGAGGTTGTGCATGGGACGTCAGCTGGTCGCGCAGAATGATCCCATGACCGAGGCAGCAGTCCCCACCCACGCGTCCACGGAGAACAAGGAAGCTCTCCGCGGCGCTGAAGGCACCGCGGAGTCGATCGCGACGCTGCTCGGGGATGAGATCTACCAGGGCAAGCACGCACCGGATGCACCGCTGCGGGAGATCGCGCTTGCGACCCGACTGGGGGTCTCGAGGCGCTCGGTCCGGGAGGCGCTCCTCCTCTTGGAGCGCCGAGGCCTGGTCCTCCACGAGCACAACCGCGGCGCGCGAGTGCGCCGCATGCGCCAGGCCGATGTCCTGGATCTGTACCGCGTCAGGCGCATCCTCGAGGTGCAGGGTGCCCGAGCGGCGCCAACCGCATCCGTCGCAGCACGCACCCACCTGGCCCGTGCGTACGAGACTCTCGTGGCCAGCGGCGAATCGAACGACTCCTTCGAGATCATTCGTGCTGACCTCGCCTTCCACGGTGCCGTCGTCGGGCTCGCGGACAGCCCTCGCATCGACGAGTTCTTCCGCCACATCGGCGATGAGATGCGGTTCGCGATCGCCCTGCTCCGCGAGGACGAGACACGATCGGGAGTGGCTGACATCGACGTCGTCGCCGACCACTCGGCCATCTACCGGCACCTGCTGGACGGGGACGTGGTGGAGGCGCAGCTCGCGATCCTGCAGCACATCGAGTTCAACGAGCGCCGACTCCTGCGGCTCGTCGCAGCCTGATCCCGAGGGCAAACGCTCGACACCATCGCCGCAACGAAAGCCGCTGGCGGAGCACCCGAGAGCGCCGTGGGCTGGACCCGTCGGCGCAACCACAAGGAGTCCCGATGAAGATCACGACCACGACCCTGGAGATGCTCGAGCAGCCCCGAGACGAGCCTCGGGCGTTTCCCGACGACGTCCGCCTCGACCGAGCGAGTTCGATCTCGCCGGAGTACGCACGGTTCCTCTACGGACTTGTCGGCGGGCCATGGTTCTGGACCGAGCGTCTCGACTGGACGAGGCACCGGTGGGTGGATGAGCTCGCCGAGCCCGGCACCGAGTTCTGGATCCTCTACGGCGACGGCAATCCGCTCGGTTACGTCCACCTCCAGCCGAAGCCGTCCGACAAGGGGACCGAGGTGGAGATCCGATACTTCGGCCTCGCCGAGGCGGCCCAGGGTCGCGGCCTCGGGGGACGATTGCTCGAGCACGGCGTACTCGCCGCGTGGACGCTGTCGGAGCGCGCCCAGCTCGCACCCGTCTCACGGGTGTGGGTGCACACCTGCACCCTCGACGGCCCGCTCGCCCTGGCGAACTACCAAGCACGTGGATTCGTGATCACCGGAACCGAGGAGACCTTCGAGGACCTCCCAGATCGACCGGTCGGGTCCTGGGTTTCCACGGGTGGGCGGGCCGCGGCTTCCGACTGACGCCGACGCAGCCTGCAGGAGAGCGTCAATGGGCACCATGCCACCAGCAGAACGCGAAGCGGCCTCCTTCCACGTTCGTCGGGGAGGGAGGCCGCTTTCTCTGCTCTTACTGGACGGACCAGCCGCCGTCGGAGGCCAGGACGGCCCCATTGATGTTGACGCCGTCGTCCGACAGCAGGAACGTGATGGACGCCGCGAGCTGCTCCGCAGTCGCGATGGTCGGGATCATCGCCTGGAACGGCTGCAGACGCGCGGAGCCCTGCTCCGACATGTTCGGCGGCATGGGGATGCCGGTCGCGACGCCGCCCGGTGCGACGGCGTTCACTCGGATGCCCTGAGGTCCGTACATGAAGGCCGAGGACTTCGTGAGCCCGATGATGCCGTGCTTCGAGACGGTGTAGGCGTTGCCCGAGCTGTTGCCGCGCAGCGCGGCCTCGCTGGCCACGTTGACCACCGATCCGGCACCGGCCTCGAGCATCGTCGGAAGCACGGCCCGCAGCACCTTGAACGCACCGGTCAGGTTGATGGCCAGGACTCGGTCCCACACTGCGTCGCTCGTCTCGTGCGCCGGCGAGAAGTCGTCGTTGATGCCGGCGACGTTGGCAAGCGCATCGATGCGGCCGTCGGCGGCCGCCACGATGGCGTCGACGTCCGCCTGGACCGTGATGTCTGCGCGGACGGCCACGATGTCGGCGCCTGCATGACTCGCGACGAGCTCCTCGAGGCGCTCCTGCGAGACGTCGACGGCGACGACCCGACCACCCTCCCTGGCGACCCGGGATGCGGTTGCCCGGCCGATGCCGGATGCGGCGCCGGTGACGACGACCGTCTTTCCGGCGAAGCGGCCCGCGAACACGAGCTCGCCCTGCGGACCGGCATCGGGCTCCGGAGCGACGCCGCCGTTCGCGGCGAGGACGAGGTCATCCACAACGGACTGCGGCATCTGCCCGCCGCTGGCGGCGACGAGCTGCTGCAGCGGAAGACTGCGCATGGGAGCGAGCATCGCAGGGTCCGTGCCGGACTGCTCGAGGAGCGATCGGATGAGCGGGCCACCGGCCGGGTGGTCGAGCCACTGGCCGATGCTGGACTGTGCGGTGATGGGCGTTTCGCGGGTCATGTGTGCTGCTGCTTTCTCTCGGTGGACCGACGTCAGCTCATTTCTGAGAGCATCGTCGTCGTTGGGGGCGGGTCGGAGGACGGGCGTCACGCAGTGACCGGCGCCCGCCGACGCTGTTCCCTGATCGGCGAGATGGTGAGCGTCGCGGCGGCGACGAGAATGGCAGCGGCCACCCACACCATCGCGTACCCGCCGGTGATGGCGACCATCACCGCGGCGAGCGCCGGAGCCATGGACTGCCCGAGGTTGGTGGCGACGATCGACAGGCCGAGGTCGCGGCCGGCTCGCTCGGGGTCGGGGAGCACGTCGATGAACATCGCGTTGTCGACGGGGAGGTAGATGCCGAACGCGAGCCCCGTGAGAATCGCCTGCGTGAAGAGGCCTGGCAGCGTGGGTGAGATGAGCGGCACCGTCATCGAGACCGCCATGAGCAGGGATGCGGCGATGATGAAGGGCTTGCGCCGCCCGACGCGGTCGGACCAACGGCCCGAGACCGTCACCGCGATCAGGGTCGCCGGCAGCGAGGCCATGGAGATCAGCGGCGCCGTGGCGGACGCCTGCTCGGCACTCAGGGCCGGGGTGATGTAGCTCTGGAGCATGTAGAGGGACAGCACCGTCGAGGTGCTGTAGCCGAAGAAGAAGAGTGCGCGTGAGATCCAGAGCCAACGGAAGTCCCGCGCCTTGAGTGCGCTGGCGTATCCCCTGATGAACTCTCCCCAGCGGAACGGCTGCCGCTGCATCTCAACGGAGGACTCGTCACGGTTCCGCACGACGAACAGGACGACGGCGAGCGCGAAGAGCAGGGCCAGCACGAAGTAGAAGTCGAGACCGATCATGCCGAACAGCGCCCCGGCCCCGATACCTCCGAGGAGTCCGCCGACGATCGCGCCGAGACTCGTGTACGAGGTCACACGGCCGCGGCGCTCGCGCGGCACACGGTCGGCGACCGTCGCCTGCAACGGGGTGCTGACGACGTTGATCACCAGTTCGGTGAAGGTCCAGAGCACGACCAGCACGGCGATGGACGGAGCGTACCTGACGGCGACGAGCAGCAGCGCGCCCAGGAGACCCGCGTACAGGATCCAGGGGGCTCGGCGTCCGAGCCCAGAACGCGTCCGGTCAGAGAGCACTCCGATGACGGGCTGGAGGAGCATGACGACGATGGCGCTGACCGTCGTGACCACGGCGAGGCTCGCTGCGCGCGCGGTCTCGAAGTCCGTGAGGATCTCGAGCTGCCGTGTCTCGTCCGTCGTCGGCTGGACCTCGCCAGCTGCGACGGCTCGGCTGAGCTCAGTCAGCGCCGTCAGATCGACACCTGCATCCGGGCCCACGAACAGCCGTCCGAATTCCAGGAGCTGCACCTGGTTCGGCATGAGGATTCCGTTGACCGAGGCCCAGATCGCGGAGATCACCAGCGCGACAAGGAGGTACCAGCGGATGTACCTGCTTGTCGGCTTCTTCTCTTCGTAATGGATCGCGATGGAGGTCGTCCAGCGTCGCTCCTCCTCTTGGGGAGCCCTGGTCGTTTCAGGTCTGGAGTCTCGTCGGATGCGCCGTTGCATGATGCAGCAATCCAACCACTTCGCGATCCATTTGGCAATCGGTTGTCAAAGACTCTCACGCAAGAACCGTCGGCGTGCGCATCGACAGGACCCGTCCCGACCACCAGAGGCCCGCCGGCACCTACTCTGCCTGCGCTCGGACCGCCTGCTCGATGGAATCCAACGTGCGCGTGACCTGCATGGTGGCGTCCGGCGCGTGCAGGTGATGCACCAGTGCACCGTCTGAGATCGTGCTCTCGACCTCGCGGAGCATCGGCTGGTAGCCGTTCCCCACTCGCGGGAACTCCACGAGCTCGGGCGTCGCGAAGATCCGCTCCGCTGAACCAGCGTGGATGCGGGCCCTTGTGCCGGCCCAGAACATCGCCTCGAACTCGACCCACCCCCGTTCTCCGCTCACCGCCGCCGACAGGTCCAGGAACTCCGTCCCCGACCATGCCAGCTGAGCGTGTGGGGTCGCGCCGAAGCGCAGCACGGCCGAACCACGGATATCGACGCCGTCGAGCAGCGTCCCCTCTGCATAGCCGACTCCGCCCTCGCCCAGCAACCAGTGCGCGAGGGTCACGGTGTAGATGCCGCGATCCCGCAGGGCGCTTCCGGCCTGCGCAGGGCTCGTGCGCCCACCACGTGCATGGAAAGGCGTGCCGAAGCTCGCCCTGACCGAGCTCACCTCACCCAGCAGACCCGCTGCAACACGTCGTTCGATCTCCGTGTGCAGCGGATTGAATTTCATCCACATTGCCTCCATCGCGAAGAGGCCCTGCGCTGCCGCGACATCGAAGATCTCGCGCGCCTCAGCGGCCGACATGGCAATCGGCTTCTCGATGAGCACGTGCTTTCCTGCCCTCAGCGCCTGCACGGCGATTTCGCAGTGCGTCTCTGAGGGAGTGGCGATGTAGACGACGTCGACGTCCCCGCGCCCGAGCAGCTCAGCGAGGTCGTTGGTCCACGATGGGATCCCGAACTCGGCGGCGAACAGTCCCGCACGCTCCTCGGATCGCCCCCAGACAGCCGTGATGGAGCCCATCGACACCTCGCGCAGATCCGCGATCACTCGCCGCGAGATGTCCCCCGTGCCGATGACGGCCCAGCGAAGCCCCGAGGCGATCATCCCGTCGACCACGGACCGGACCGAGCCTCCGCGGTGCTCTCGCGCACGATGAGCTTCGTCGCGAGGGGTTCGTCGACGGCGACATCCGCGTCGTCATCGATCTGCCCGAGCAGCTTCTCAACCGCAAGTTGCCCCGCAAGGACAAGCTGGGCCCGAACAGTCGTGAGCGCTGGCACGATGAGCTCACTGCCGAAGATGTCGTCGAAGCCAGCCACGCTGAGCGAGCCGGGCACGTTGACACCTGCGGCAGCGGCCGACTGGATCACGCCGATCGCCATGAGGTCGTTGAAGGCGATGACCGCCGTGGGGCGCGCTGCGATCACGCGACGCCACGCAGCCCGGCCACCCTCGATCGTCGGAGGATTCGGCCCGATCTCGACCAGCCCGACATCGAGTCGTTCCGCGACGTCAAGGAGGATCTCCCACCTGCGGCGGCTGATCCAGGAGTTCTCCGGGCCGGAGAGGTACGAGACAGTGCGGTGACCGTGCCCGACAAGATGCTCGAGGAGGTCGGTGACACCTGCCTCGATCTCCGGCAGCACGCTCGCGACGCCGCCGATGTCGCGGTTGATGGCGACGAGGGGCTTGCGAGCAGCGATCTCGGAGATGCGCTCGTCGTCAAGACGGGTGGTCGCCAGCACGAGTCCGTCGACGCTCGGCAGGACGCGGGAGATGGCCTCGGCCTCGTTCGCCCCCGACTCCTGGGACTCGGTGATGATGAGCGTGTACCCGGCGGCCGAGGCCGCCTGCTCGGCCCCGCGGACGATACCGAAGAACATAGGGTTCGTGATGTCCGCGACGACCAGCGCGAGCGTGTGCGTCCGACCCGTCGGCAAGGCACGAGCCATGGGGTTGAACCGGAACTCAAGTCGCTCTGCCGCGGCGCGGATGCGCTTCTCCGTCTTCGCGCTGATGCGCCCCGGCTTGCTGAGCGCCCGCGAGACTGTCGACGGGTTCACCCCCGCCAGCTCGGCGATGTCGTAGATGGTTGCAGTTCCGCCCCGCTTCTGCAGCCTCGCTGCGAGCTCAGGTGGCAACTCGTCGGGCAGCGCATCCTCCGCGTCGAGGGCGCTCCTCTGCTCAGCTGGCATGCTGGGCGTATCGCTCGACTGCCTCGTCGACGATCTCCTGGACGGTGCCGCTCACGTCGAGCGCGAACCCCGTCTCGTCCGAGTCGAGGGGCTCCAAGGTGTTCAGCTGCGTATCGAGCAGGCTCGCTGGCATGAAGTGCCCTTCTCTCAAGACCGCACGCCTCGCGAGGAGCTCCCGGCTGCCGACCAGGTGCACGAAGACCAGACCGGCTGCCCGCGCGCGCATGCGATCGCGGTAGACCCGGCGGAGCGCCGAGCATGCGACAACTATGCCACCTGCCCGACTCTCCGCCTCGATCCTCGCTGCCACGTCGTCCAGCCACGGCCAACGGTCTTCGTCTTCGAGCGGAATCCCCTCGGCCATCTTCTCGATGTTCGCCGCCGGATGCAGGTCATCCGCATCCACCCACCGCGTGCCGAGCCTCGCGGCCAGCCCCGACGCCACCGAGCTCTTTCCGGCAGCGGAGACGCCCATCACGACGATGCGCGGCCCCCCGGCGCCAGCGAGAGGTGGATCACCAGTCATGGACGGTTCCGTCGTGCAGCCGGTTGAACGGCAGATAGGCCTGCACATACGGGTACTTGCCTGCTTCGTCCACGTCGAGCTCGACGCCCAGCCCGGGAGCGTCGCCGGGGTGGAGCATGCCGTTCTCCCACGTGAAGCTCTGCTTGAAGACCTGGTCGGTCTTCGCACCGTGCTTCATGTACTCCTGGATGCCGAAGTTGTGGATGGAAAGGCCGAGATGCATCGCGGCCGCCATGCCGACGGGCGAGATGTCGGTCGGACCGTGCATGCCCGACTTGATCTGGTACTGGGAGGCGTAGTCGAGGACCTTCTTGAGGTGCGTGATTCCGCCCGTGTGCGTGACCGCGCTGCGCACGTAGTCGATGAGCTGCTCGCGGATGACCGTCTGGTAGTCCCAGACGGTGTTGAAGATCTCGCCGATGGCCAGCGGCGTGGTCGTGTGCTGCCGCACGAGGCGCAGCGCCTCCTGGTTCTCCGCCGGCGTCACGTCCTCGAGCCAGAACAGGTCGTACGGCTCGAGCGACTTGCCGAGGCTTGCTGCCTGGATGGGGGTGAGCCGGTGGTGGGCGTCGTGCAGCAGCGGCAGCTCCGGGCCGAACTCATTGCGGACCGCCTCGAAGACCGTCGGGACGTGACGCAGGTAGCTGCGGGTGTCCCAGTCCTCCTGGTTGGGCAGCGCGCCCCGCTGGGCGGGCTCGTGGTCGTAGCGCACGCCCTTGTTGCTCTCGTAGGTGGCATTCGAGGCGATCCCGTAGATGGACTTGAGGCCGGGCACCCCTGTCTGCACCCTGATCGCCCGATACCCCTGCTCCTGGTGCGAGCGAATGGAGTCGAACACCTCCTCGGTGGTCTTACCGGAAGCGTGCCCGTAGGCGAGGAGCCCCGTGCGCGAGGCTCCACCGAGGAGCTGGTAGACGGGCATCCCCGCGGCCTTGCCCTTGATGTCCCACAGCGCCATGTCGACGGCGGCGATCGCGGCCATCGTCACGGGGCCGCGTCGCCAGTACGCGCTCCGGTAGAGGAACTGCCAGGTGTCCTCGATGCGGTGCGCGTCGCTGCCGAGCAGCAGGGGCACGACGTGCTCACTGAGGTACGCGACCACGGCCAGCTCTCGGCCGTTGAGGGTCGCATCGCCAATGCCTGTGAGCCCGTCGTTCGTCGTGAGCTTCAGCGTCACGAAGTTCCGGTCGGGACTCGTGACGATGACTTCTGCCTTGTCGATGATCATGATGATTCCTGTTCCTTCGCGCTTGTCGCGGCTCAGTCGTCACTGCCGGGCTTGCGGCCGTCGAGCCCGCGCCAGCGTCGGCGGAGCTCATGGGCGGCGGCCTTCGGCTTGCGGTCGCGGGTGAAGACCCCCTTGCGGTTGCCTCCCACGCGATGGAGACCGTTGGTGGTCGCGAAGTCGGCGAAGTTCCAGACCTGCTCGCCGACGAACTCTGGCAGGCGGTCGAAGACGCGGTGGTACATGGCGAGGAACGAAGCCTGGTACTCCTCCGTCCACACCTGATCCCAGACCGAGTGGAGACCCTCCTGAGTGTCCGCGCCGTACTCGGACATCATGATCGGCTTGCCGGTGCGCTCGATCCAGCCTCTCAGGTCGCCCTCGAGCATGAGCTCCGCGCTTGCGAGGTCCCCGGCTGTCACGTACCAGCCGTAGTACCGGTTGATGCTGACCACGTCGAAGAGGTCGATGATCTGGTCGTTCTTGAACGTCGCGAACATGACGAGCGAGTACGTGATCGGTCGCGTCGGGTCCAGCTCGCGGACGAGGTTCACGAGCGGCTCGAAGTACTCGCGAGCTCCATCCTCGTTCGAGGCCGGCTCGTTCGCGATCGACCACATGACCACCGAGGGGTGGTTCTTGTCGCGGGTGATGAGCTCTCGCAGGTGCTGCTCGTGCGCCGCCTGCGTCCGCTCGTTCGCGTACTGCTCGGAGAAGGTCGGGAACGGGGGTGTTCCCGACATGCCGCCGACGACGCCCATGTTCAGGCCAACGGCGGCCGTCTCGTCGATCACGAGGATGCCGTGGCGGTCGGCGAACTCGAGGACCTCCTCGGCGTACGGGTAGTGAGAGGTGCGGAATGAGTTCGCGCCTGTCCACTCGAGGAGCTGGAAGTCATGCACGAGGTAGGCGTTGTCGTGCCCCTTGCCCCGCACCGTCGTGTCCTCGTGCTTGCCGAAGCCGGTGAAGTAGAACGGCTCTCCGTTGACGAGGAACTGGGCCCCGCGCACCTCGACCGTGCGCACGCCGACGGGGACCGGGTAGCTGTCGACGATCTCGCCACCGTCGAGCGCTTCGACCGTGAGCTCGTAGAGGTAGGCGGCGCCCGGCTGCCAGAGCGTCACATCCTGCACGGACAGCACGCCAGTTGCGCCGTCGGCTGTAGCCACCACTGCTCCGGATGCGTCCGCGAGTCGCACACGCACGTCAAGTCCGTCGGCTGCGTCCACCCGGTAGTCGACGGCACCGACCTCGCCTTCGAAGGTCGTGCGCACCGTGACGTCGCTGATGCTGCGCACGGGCACGCTGTGCAGCGACACCGATCGCGCGAGGCCTGCGTAGTTGTAGAAGTCGTGGAAGTACGTCTGCTTGCGCTTCCCGTCGAACCCCACCTCGATCTTGCCCGGCGGGATGGTCTCGTTCGTGAGGTCTCCGCTGACGGCCACGGTCAGCCGGAAGGCGGAGCCGGCGGGTGCCAGGTCGGTGATGTCGATGTCGAAAGGCGTGTATCCGCCCACGTGCTCGCCCACGAGCTGGTCACCCACGTAGACGCGTGCGGCGTGTGTTGCCGCGTCGAAGCGGAGTAGGACCCGCTCGTCTGTCCAGCCGCGGGGCACCCGCACCTCCCGCTGGTAGTAGACCCAGCCGACGTGGTCGCGAATCTCAGGGTCGGTGAAGAGGTCGTTGTAGGACGCGGGAACCGCGGCCTCGAGCGGCGTCTGCAGCGGGCCAGCCCATGGCTCGTCGCCGAGTCGGGTGTCGATGCCGAACTTCCAGACGCCGTCGAGGTTGACGAGCTCGCGGGTGGGTGTGGGCTTTGGCTTCAGCATGTGGGCCTCTCTGCGCTTCATTGCGATGTGGTGTGGGTCGAGTCAATCAGAAAACGAAATGTTTGGCAATCGGTTGCACTAGGTCGAATCAACGCACACCGGTGGCCCGAGTGGCGATGATGCCGCCCCCGAGAACCGCCAGCAGCGCCGATGCTGCGTAGAGCACCGTGAAGTTCTCCTCGCCGCCGCCGACGAGCAGGAGCAGCGGTGCGAGCAGTGGGGCGAGCACGCCGGGAATCTTCTGCGCGAAGAGCGTGATTGCCATGTACCGACCGGCCTGCGACTCCCGGTCCGGCAGGACATCAAGCACGAGGGCCTGGCCCGCCGTCGAGAACAGTGCGATGCCGAGCGAGCTGATGAGCATGCCGATCAAGATGGAGGTGAAATCGCCGGCGAAGGCGAGCACGAGACTCCCTGCGCCGAACAGGAGCGAACCAAGGAAGACGAACGGTCGCCGGCGACCCAGGCGGTCGCTGAGCCAACCACCGCCCAGCGAGCCGAACGTGGCCGTGATCATGCTCAACGCCGAGACGAGCGCCATGACTCCGACCACGTCTGCCACTGCCAGGTCGAGACGCTGCGCGATGAAGTACACGGTGAAGCTCGTCGTCGCCGTCAACCCCAGGAAGAACACGAACCTGCCGAGCCAGGCCCAGGCGAAGTCCGGTGCCGCACGGGGGCTGAAGAGGAAGCTCCGCAGCACCATCCGCAGGGTCAGGCGCTCCTCCTCCAGCGTCATCCCGCGAGTGTCATCCTCGGGCGCGAAGACGACGAAGAGGCCGACCAGGACCAGTGCCACACCCGCTGGCACCAGGAAAGCGAGGTCCGTGCGTCCACTGAGCGGAGCGACGACGAGCATCCCCACGACCGGCGAGACCTGCATGGCCAATCCTGTTGCGCCGGACACGGAACCGCGCTGCCTGGCCGGAAGACGGTCGGCCTGCCAGTTGCCGATGGACCCGGTCGCCGTCCCCCAGCCCGCGGCCGCGACCACCCAGCCGAGGGTGAGCACTCCGACGTTCGGCGCTGCGATCATGATCGCGACCGAGAGCAGCCCGAGGGCGAGACCTGCGACCGTGAACGGCCTCCGCCGCCCGAAGCGCGTCCGAGTTCGGTCGCTCAGGATGCCCGAGAGCGGTGCGACGACCAGCGTCGTGGCCGAGCCGACACCCAAGACGATCCCGAGCGCGCCCACTTGCCCCGGAGCGAGCTGGTCGAGCCGAACCGCGAGCGTGTACGTCATTGGCACCAGCATCGCCATGCCCGCCCCGAAGGTCGCGGCGACGACGAGGACAACCGCCCACCAGGGGACAGGGTCGCGACGAATCGCAGCCCCGCCCTCCGGGGTGAGTTCGGCCACAGCGAGGACGCCGGTCAGCCGAGTTCGTTGCGGACTGCGACAGCTCCAAGCCAGGCGAGGCTCGGCTTCGGTGTGCGCTCGAAGGTCTCCCGATCCACCGCGACGAGCCCGAAGGTCGGCTCCCAGTGACCCCACTCGAAGTTGTCCAGGAGCGACCAGTGCAGGTAGCCGCGTACGTCGATACCGTCCTGCATCGCCCGCTGCAGCCCCTGCAGCGCCTCGTCCGTGTAGCGGATGCGCTGCTCGTCGTCCGAGGTGGCGATGCCGTTCTCGGTGACGACCACCGGCACTCCCCCGGTGACGTCCCAGGCATGACGCACGGCCATCTCGAGGGCATCGGGACGGTACGCCGTACCCACGAGCGTGTTGTCCGGGCGGTCAGGGTGCGGCACGAGCCCATCGGCGTCGACCTCCTGACTCGAGTAGGCCTGCACACCGACCCAGTCGTCACCGCGGCTGCCCTCCCAGAAGACATCCTCCTTGCCGTAGCGGATCTCGAGCATCCGCGCCTCGCCGCCGGGCTGGGCCGTCAGGGCGCCCGCAGCGATGGTCCAGCCGACCTTGGCGCCAGTCAGCTCACGCACGACGTCCCGGGCGGCGTGGTGGATCTCGACGAACCTGCGACCGATCGCAGGGTCCGCGCTTGCAAGGAAGTTGCGGGATGAGCGCTTGCGGTCTTCGTCCGACTGCTCGGTGTCGACGGTCGGGCTCTGCCAGGTCGCGTCCTGCTGCTGACTCATGCGCTGCATGGCAGTCATGATCGCCGCCTGCATGTTCGGCTCGTTCATGGTGGCGACCCACTCGACATCCTGCAGGATGCCGCACGCCTCTCGAACGAATCGGGTGAAGATCTCGAGCGCATCCGGGGATGACCACCCGCCCTGTTCGGCGAACCAGTTCGGGGTCGTGAAGTGCTGGAGCGTGATGACGGGCTCGAGGCCGAGTTCCCGACAGGTGTCGATCATGCGGCGGTAGTGCGCAAGCTCCGCCTTCGAGAACCGACCGGGCAGCGGCTCGATGCGAGCCCACTCGAGCCCGAACCGGTACGAGGTGAGCCCGGCATCAGCGAGGAGCTGCATGTCCTCGCGGTACCGGTGGTAGCTGTCGCACGCGTCGCCAGAAAGCTCCATGCCGGGCATCTGCTGCTCACGCACCCACCAGTCGCTGTTGACGTTGTTGCCTTCGATCTGATGGGGGGCGGTCGCAGCGCCCCACAGGAATCCAGCTGGGAAGTTCGTCATCGGACACCCTCTTCTCTTCGATCCGGGATCACGGTTTTGACAACCGGTTGCACGACCGTAGCATAAACTAGTGAACATCTACGACTTTGGGGGATGCCATGGCCGAGTATGCAAAAAGCGCGCGCATCCGCGCTGGGATCGTCGACGCCTGCGCCCGTGTGTTCAGGGAGTCCGGGTTCCACGGCACGTCCATGGCCCAGATCGCCCGCGACGCCGAGGTCAGCTACACCGGTCTCCTGCACCACTTCCCGCGCAAGGAGCAGCTCCTGACCGCGGTCCTCGACGTCGAGGACCAGCGGCGCGCCGAGTTCCTGCGCGCACACCGCACCTTCTCAGCTGAGGCCGACCCGGTGCAGGTGCTCCGCGAGCTCAGCACGATGCTCCTCGACCGCAAGACGGAGCCGGGGCTCATCCAGCTCACGGCCGTGCTCGTCGGCGAGGCGACGAGCACCACCCATCCTGCCCACCAGCACTTCGTCGAGCGATTCACGAATATTCGCTCGTTCATGACCCGCCTGTTCACGAGCCTCCACGAGCAGGGGCGAACCTCTGGGCCGCTCACCCCTGCGGAGATGGCGGCCGTCACCATCGCGACCATCGATGGCCTCCAGACGCAGTGGCTGTTCGCCCAGGGTGAGATCGACACCGAGAAGCTCGTCCGCGGCGTGCTCTCGATGCTCGTGCCCGAGCTCGCTCAGGACGCCGATCGTGGCGAGTAGCTGAACCGTCGCACTATGACGCCGTCGCCGAGAGCTTCGACGCCAACCACGCGGCCCGTGAAACCGCCGGCGACCTCAGTGGAGAGGTAGCGCCCGTCCACTGCCGCCAGCTCCTGATAGAGGCCGGTGGACGACCACCCGAGGCTGATGGTGTCCGGTCCGATCCGGGATGCGGAGACGCGGTGCTGCGGCGCCACCCGGATCGACAGCGCAAGGTCCCCAGCCGGCAGCGGTGTGGAGTGCAGCACCTGCTCGACCGGCCCCACGACCATGTGCACCTCGAGGCGGCCGTCGAGTCGTCGCACTGCCACGCGGTGGAGCTCGTCGATACGCACGCTGAGCGCCAGGTCACCATCGGCCGCGACATCAACTTCCCATTCGTGATCCTGAACTCGGCAGGCGAGGAGAGCAGGGACCGCATTCCCATCCACAGCCGTCTTCGCGAGGCGCAGACCGTTGGCGCTCGGCTGGGCGAAGCTGGTGGGATCGATGCCCGGCGCGACCCAGCGAGGGTCGAGGCCTTCTCCGCGGAACTCGTCGGTGAATTCGAGCTGCCCTGCGGGCGCCTCGAAGCGGGCTTCGTCGACAACCGGCCAGCCATCGGCCCAATCGATACCGACCAGGAACGTCTCCCGGCCGAGCACGTGCCAGCGGGGGAAGGAGCCGAGCGGCCGAGTCCCCAGGTGCACCATCGCCCAGCTGCCGTCGACGAGCTCCACGAGGTCGGCGTGACCGGTGGACTGGACGGGATCGCTGGTACTCCGATGGGTCAGGATCGGGTTGGCCGGATTCGCTGCATAGGGGCCGTCGATGGAGGCGGCTCGGGCGACGGTGACCATATGCCCGGGGCCGGTACCTCCCTCCGCGGCGAGCAGATACCACCATGAGCCGCGCCGGATGATGTGGGGGCCCTCGATGTTCGATCCACCGGTGCCATTCCAGAGAGCGACCACCTCACCAAGCGACTCGCCGGTGTGCGGGTCGATCGGCATCTGCGAGATCCCGCCTCGAATGACGTCGCTCCACGTCAGGTGGCAGACGTCGTCGTAGTCCCAGGCGATATCGGGGTCGATGCCGATCGCGCCGGGGATGCGAACGGGCGTACTCCAGGGACCCGCCGGGTCGACGGCGGTGGAGAGCAGGTGCCCCTCCGCGACGCTGTGGATGCTCGTCGTGATCAGCCAGAAGCGCCCGTCGTGGAATCGGAGCGTCGGCGCGTAGATCCCTCCGCTCGCCCCGTCGATCCCGGGCCGGACGTCGAGCTGCTCGCTCGTGGTGAGCGCGTTGCCGACCTGAGTCCAGGTGCGCAGGTCGGCACTCTCGAAGATCGGAACCCCCGGGAAGTACTCGAAGGACGAGTTGGCGAGGTAGTACCGATCGCCAACCCGGCAGACGGTGGGGTCCGGATAGAAGCCGGCGAGGATAGGTGCGCCGCTCATGCTGTGGCCGCCTCGGCGAGTCGGTGCCGCTCCTCACGCCGGGCGCGCTGGGCGATCGGGTCGGCGACGGGGGCCGCTAGGAGCAGCTTCTTCGTGTACGCGTGGTCTGGGTCCTTGGTGACCTTCGCAGCAGGACCGGTCTCGACGAGATCGCCCCGGTACAGCACCGCGACACGATGGCTGATGTGCCGCACGACGGAGAGGTCGTGGGAGACGAAGAGGTAGGCGACTCCCGTTGCGCGCTGGATCTCGATGAACAGGTCGAGGACACGCTCCTGCGTCGAGAGGTCGAGCGCCGAGACGGGCTCGTCGCAGACGATCAGCTTGGGCTCGGGAGCAAGAGCGCGGGCGATGGCTACACGTTGGCGCTGGCCGCCGGAGAACTCCCTCGGGAGACGTTCGATCGCGTTCGAGGGGAGCCCCACCTGGTCGAGGAGCACTCTGACTCTCGCTCGCGCATCCTTTCCCGATGCCCCCTCGACGACAAGCGGTTCCGCGAGGATGTCGCCGATCGTCATCGATGGATTCAGCGAGGTGTACGGGTCCTGGAACACCACCTGGATGTCCTTCGACAGTGCGCGTCGGGCGCGCACCGGCAGATGGTCGATCCGCTGCCCGTCGAAGTCGATCTCGCCCGCGGAGGGCTGGACGAGCCCCAGCACGGCACGACCGATGGTCGTCTTGCCGGAGCCCGACTCACCCACGAGGCCGAGGCACTCTCCGCGGCCGACCTGGAGCGAGACACCGTGCAGGATCTCGACGGGCTTGGCCCGCCACCCCCGGCCCGGGAAGGCGACTTTCAGGTCGCGGACATCGAGCAGCGTCATCGTGTGTGCCTTCCTTCTGCAGCCGCCACGGGCGGGTCGGCTCGCACGGTCTCCTCGTCGAGGATCGCTCCGAGAAGCATCTTGGTGTAGTCGTGCTGGGGCCGCAGGAAGATGTCGATGGCAGAACCTGTCTCCAGGACGACACCGCTCTGCATGACCGTGATCTTGTCGCAGACATCCGCGACGACGCCGAAGTTGTGCGTCACGAGCAGCACAGCCATGTCGAGTTCCTCCTGCAGGTCGCGCAGGAGATCGAGGATCTCGGCCTGCACGGTGACGTCGAGTGCCGTGGTCGGCTCATCGGCGATGAGCAGCTTGGGTCGGCTCGCGATCGCAGCGGCGATGAGCGCACGCTGGGCCATGCCACCCGAGATCTCGAACGGGTACGAGTCGAAGGTGCGCTGGGGGTCTGCGATCCCGCAGCGCTGCAGGAGCTCCAGGATGATCCGGTGCGCTTCAGCCTTCGAACCTCCGATCGCCGCCCGCACACCCTCGACGAGTTGCGCGCCGACTCGGAAGTTCGGGTCGAGGTTCGACATGGGCTCCTGCGGGATGTAGGCGATCTCGGTGCCGCGGACGGCGCGCATCTCTCGGTCGGTGAGTCCGATGAGCTCGCGTCCATCGAATCTGATGGAACCACCGACGATGACGGCCTCGGGAGGGAGGACACCGAGCGTTGCGAAGGCGGTCTGCGACTTGCCGGAGCCGGACTCTCCGACGAGGCCCATGATCTCGCCACGGCGCACGTTCAGGGAGAGACTGTCCACGACGACGTTGAGCTCACCGCTCGGGCTCGGGTAGGCCACCATGAGGTCGCGGATGCGCAGGAGGACTTCGCGCTCACCTTCTGCAGGCTCTTCCTCGGGAAGATCTTCGATGACCCGCTGGCCCTTGCCCATCTTCACGGCCTTGGGCTTGGAGCCCTCGAGCGTGTCCCGGAGCGCGTTGCCGAGCAGGACGAGGCAGGCGGTGATCACTCCGAGCGTGAGGCTCGGCCAGAGGAACTGGGTCGGCTCGATGTACAGGTTGCGGAATCCGGACGCGATCATGGCGCCGAAGCTCGGGATCTGCACGGAACCGACTCCGAGGAACGCGAGGCCTGACTGCACGGCGATCGCAGATCCGGCCATGAACGCGCCCGCGATGATGATGGGCCCCCTGATGACGAAGAGGACGTGACGGCTGAGGATGCGGACGTTGCCGAGACCTGAGACTCGTGCCGCGTCGACGTACAGCTCGTTCTTGACGCCGAGCACCAGGTTCCGCACGATGCGGTAGACGCCAGGCGCGAGGAGGACGCCGAAGATCAGCATCGTGACCCGGTAGTCGCCGCCTGTGACCGGCATGAGGATGATGAGCAGAAGCACACCAGGGAAGGTCATGATGAGGCTGAAGAGCCATTCGGTGGCCCCCTGCAGCCTGCGGCCGAAGTAGCCGCCGACCAAGCCGGCGATGACGCCGACGAGGAGCGCCATGCTCGTTCCGATGAGGGCGGAGATGCCCGCCGTGTTCACCGAGTGCAGCAGGCGGGTCCAGATGTCTCTGCCTGCCTCATCACCGCCGAGCGGGTAGCCGGGCGTGCCGACAGGTGCGTTCACCATGCTCAGGTCGGCCTCGTTCGGGCCGTGCTGGGTGAGGAACGGCGTGAGCACGCCGAGCGCGAAGATGATGAGGAGGATGGATGCAGTGACGACTGCCTGCGGATCCTTGAGCAGGCGCCGCCAGATCGATGTTCTGGCGACCTCGGCAGCGTTCTCGACGGTGGCGATGGTCTCGGTGGATGGGACGGCCACCGCTTCGGTCTTCGGGGGTTGTTCGAGACTCAATTGACTCTCGCTCTCGGGTTGAGCCAGCCGTTGGCGAGGTCGGTGGCGAGGTTGACGACGGTGACGAGGATGACGCTCCAGGCGGCGACGCCGAGGATGACGGGGATGTCGCCTTGCAGCGAGGCGTTGAAGGCGAAGCTGCCGTAGCCGGGCAGGGCGAAGACGTTCTCGATGATCAGCGCGCCGCCGAACATCTGGATGAACTCGAGGGACATGACCGTGAGCGCCGGTCCACCCGCGCCGCGGAGCGCGTGCTTGAGCACGATCGATTTCGAGGAGATCCCTCGGGTGCGCAGAGTGCGAACGTAGTCGCGGCGCAGCTCGTCGATCATGCGGCCGCGGACCTGCGCCGCCATGTTGGCGACGCCGCCGATCGTGAGCACGATGACGGGGATGGTGATGCTGCGGACCCATCCCCCGAGATCTTCCGTCGGCGGGGTGTAGCCGGTCGCAGGAAGCCACTTGAGCTGGACAGCGAAGATCACGACCAGTCCGATCGCGAGGAGCAGCGCCGGGATGAGGTACCCGACGAGCGAGATGCCCTGCGCGAAGCGATCCACGAAGCCCCCGCGGGAGGCGGCCCACACACCGAGCACGGTGGAGAGCACGACGGTCAGCGCGAGCGCCGGAACGATGAGCGCCAGCGTCACCGCAAGGCGCTGCAGCACTGAAGGCAGCACCGGAAGGCTGGTGTAGACGGACTGCCCGAAGTCACCCTGAAGCGCGTGCAGGAGCCAATCGCCGTACTGGACGATCGCTGGTCGGTCCCAGCCTCGGGCCTGCATGAGCGCCGCGACCGTCTCCGGTGTCGCGGATGGCCCGAGGATGGTGCGAGCGACGTCCTCGAAGGAGGTGCTGAGCAGCATGAAGGTGATGAAGGTGACCAGCAGCGCGAGTATGACGCCGGTGCCGAGTCGCCGAAGAATGTAGGTGGTCATTGGTGCCTCCAGGGCTTTGCGGGGCGGTGGGAGCTCCCACCGCCCCGCGGCGCGTTACTCGGCGATCTTGAACAGGCGCCAGGTCGACAGCGTGTTCGCTTCTGCCTCGAAGACGATGCCGTCAGTGGTCACCCAGTTGGAGCCGGTGAAGACGATGGGGATCTGGAAGGCCTGGTCGACGGTGTAGGCGTTGAGCTCCTGGTAGGTCGGAACCGCATCCTGGAACTCGATCGTGCTGTTGATCTTCGCGAACAGCTCGTCGATCGTCGGGTCCGTGAAACCGCGCGGGTTGCCGAAGCCTGACGCCGAGAAGTTCGTGGCCGCATCTGCCGGGTCGGAGCTGAAGCCCAGGATCTGGTACGAGAGTCCGTACTGGCCGGAGGAGACCGCCGACTGCGCCTGCTGCGGGGGCACCGTCACCCACTCGATCTCGAGCCCGATGTCGGTGAAGGCCTGCGACAGAACGGGCTCGATGCTCGTGGTGAGGAAGGTGCTGGGGATCTGGAACTTCTCTCCCGCGAAGCCCGCCTCCTCGACGAGCTTCTTCCCTGCTTCCGGGTCGTAGGCGTAGGTGTCGTCGAGGCCCTCGTCGTACGCGCTGCCGTACGGGCTGAACATCTGCTCCGTCACGCGGCCGGTGCCCTGGTAGATGCCGTCGAGAACACCCTGCCGGTCGATGGCCAAGCTGATCGCCTGCCTGACTCGGGGGTCACCGAGCGCTGGCCACTGCTCGCCGGCACGGTCGAGCACGTTCAGGTAGGCGACAGCCACCGCATCGATCGTGGTCGTCGTGTACTGCGAGGCGTCGAGCTGGCCGAGAAGCTGCGCCTGCACGGTCGTCGCGTTGATCTCCCCAGACTGCAAGGCGTTGAACGCCGCCGTCGGATCCTGGAGAACCCGGACGGTGATGGATGAGTACGGGATGTTCTCCGCGTCCCAGTAGTCATCGCGCTTGGTCAGCACGTAGCTGCTGCCCGGCACTGTCTGCGCGGTATCGAGGACGAAGGGGCCGGAGCCGACCGGGTCGGTGGCAGTGCGCTCCTCGTCCATCGTGGCCGGGTCGCCGATAGCCCCGGGGCCCTGGGCGAGGTTCTCGACGAACTGCGGGTCGAACGACTCGAAGGAGACCTGCACGGTCTTGTCGTCAACAGCTGTGACGTCGGTGACGAGCTTGAATCGGGGCTGCACCTGTCCCGGCGTCTCCTTGGACCTGAGCATCGTCGCTGCGACGGCTTCCGCAGTGACCGGGTCACCAGAGCTGAAGGTGAGCCCGTCGCGCAGCTTGAGCGTGAGCTGCGTGCCGTCTTCGTTGTACTCCCAGGACTCGGCGGCGTTCGGCTGCAGTTCACCGCTCATCGGGTCTCGTTTGAGGAGCGTGTCGAAGAGAGCGCTCCAGACGAACATCTGCTGCCCGTCCACGAGCTGCGAGGGATCAAGCGAGTTTGGCGGCGAGACCGCCGACACCTTCAACGCGACCTCCGGTTTGCCACCGGTTTCCGCGACATCACCGCTTGAGCATCCGACAAGCGCAAGGGCCGCTACGAGCCCGGTGGCCAGCGCAGCCTGCCACCCGGGGCGGCGCTTGTTTCTGGCATCAGTGGTCATAATTCAAACTCCTTTGTAAGAACTTCCATCTCAGCCGCCACCACCATCCAACGACGGGATGTGGTGGCAACGTTGCGTTCAGTAAAGCACTCGGGGGTCGATTTGACAACCGATTGCCAAATTGACCTCGAATCAGAGCGTGAAGCCGCGCTGGTAGTCGGAGACCTTCGCGTCGACACGAGCGACGAAGTCACGATCTTCGGCAAGACCATCACTGACTGCAGCGATGAAGTCCGTCGTCGGAGTGGCTGCATCCGAGCCGGAAAAACCGGGAACGAGCCCTCGACTGGCGGCAGCTATCCATGCCGCGATTGCCGCCGCGCAGCCGTCCGCACGCCTCCCCGCCGCCAGCTCGAGCTCCGCGACCGGAGAGATGCGGAGCCGCACCTTGGTCGAGGAATCGGCTGCGATCTGCGCGAGACGGTGCTCGATGCGCGGGTTCTCGAAACGGCCGATGAGGGCCTCGCGATACTCGGCAACCATGAGATCCGCTGGCAGATGGCGCTCCGCCTCATCCCAGAGGAGCCCTACGGCACGGAGACACGCACTGTCGTTGATCGCCTGGGCGACGGTCCGATGCCCACGCAGCTGACCGAGCGAGGCAAGCAGCGTGTGGGCGCCATTGAGCATCCAGAGCTTTCTGGACTCCCATGGGGCGAGCTCGTCGGTGAATCTGGCGCCCGCGGTCTCCCACATCGGGCGACCGGCCGGGAAATCGCCCTCGAGCACCCAGTCCGAGAATGGCTCGGCGACCACAGGCGCGAGGTCACCGTAGCGCGAGGAGAGGCGCTCCAGCTCCTCGCCGGAGAGGCGCGGCGTGATGCGGTCGATGGACGTGGAGACGAAGGAGACGTGCTCCTCGCACCAGCCGACCAGCCCGGGGAGGACCTCCGCCATCTGCAGGAGCGCGGCTCGGAGCAGCGCTCCATTGTCCGGAATGTTGTCGCAGGAAATGAGCGCGATCGCGCCGCCTTCGCTGCGGCGCCGAGCTTCGAGTCCGAGCGCGAGCTTTCCGAGGGCAGTCGTCGGCTTGGCGCCCGCGGCAGCAGCCCCTCCAGCAGCACGCAGGATCTCCAGATCCGAGAGCACCTCGGGGTCATCCGAGTCCAACGTGCCATCGGCGACGAGACAGTAGCCGCGCTCCGTGATGGTGAGCGTCACGATCGCCGTTGCCGGACTCGCGAGATCCGCGACGAACTCGTCGACCTGTCCCCCCGGATGCGCGCGGACCACGCTGTCTACTCGAGTGGCAGTGTCCACATCACTGCCCCGCTCGACCAGCGTGTACACGCCGTCTTGACGCTCGAGAGCGTCCGAGAGCTCGTGGCTGCGCCCGGTGTACGCGCTGATACCCCAGCTCTCGTGGTCCTCCGCTCGCGAGGTGTACCAGGCCGTGTGCGATCTGCTGAATGCCCCCAGCCCCAGATGGACGATCCGAACCGGGGGTGCAGGCTGGTCACGGAGGAGCACTCTGCGCGCTTCCTGTTCTGCTGTTGTCATAGCTTGAAGACTCTCCTTGGCTGGGGCCCGACGAGGTCGTCGATGACCCGTTGGGCAGTGGTCATGGCGATGCGCTCCTCGACGACAAGGCGTGCCAGGTATGCAGCGTCTGCTCGCCTGGCGGTGTCGTGCCTTGCTGGGATCGAGAGGAACGCGCGGGTGTCATCGACGAAGCCCGACCCACGCGAGAAACCTGCGGTCTCCGTGACGGCTGCACGGAAGCGCTGCATCGCGTCAGGCGCATCGAGGAACCACCACGGTGCGCCGACGTAGACGCTCGGGTAGAAGCCCGCCATCGGTGCCAGTTCGCGCGAGTACACAGCCTCATCGACTGCGAAGAGCACCAGATGGAGGGACCGCTCGAGTCCGAATCGCTCGAGGAGCGGGCGGAGTCCGCGAACGAAGTCGGTCTGCCGCGGAATATCGTGTCCGCTGTCCGCCCCGAATCGTCGATGCGTGACCGAGCTGTGGTTTCGCACGACCCCGGCGTGGACAGTCATGACCAGACCGTCCTCAACGCTCAGCTCGGCCATGCGCAAGAGCATGTGTCCGCGAAACATCCGTCTCTGCGATTCATCAGCGGTACCCGAGAGCACACGCTGGAAGAGCTGTTCGGCATCGTGATCCGAGAGATCGACGGTGTACGGCTCCTCGACACCGTGATCCGTGGAGACCGCACCGTGACGGATGAAGTACTCCCGACGCTGGCGAAGCGCATCCAGATAGCCGGCGAATGTCGCCGGACTGCCGGTAGCCCCGAGGAGCTCCGGGACGCAGGTTCGAAAGCCCTCCTGATCTGGATCGAGGTACCGATCGGGGCGAAATGTGGGCAAGACTCGGCCGGGGAGACTGCTGCGAGCAATCGCCGCGTGGTGTTCGAGCCCGTCGAGTGGGTCATCAGTCGTCGCGAGCACTTCAATACCGAACCGCTCGAACAGAGCCCTGGGCCTGAACTCGGGAAGCTCGAGCTTGAGTTCTATCTCGTCGAAGATGGAGTCGGCAGTTGTCGGGCTCAGATCGCTGGTGACACCGAGTACTTCGATCAGCTCTTCGCGAATCCAGTAGCCGGAAGCAGTGCCTGCGAACTTGTCCCAGTGCTCAGCGAACAGCCGCCACGCTGAACGAGGTGCGACGACGTTCCCTCCGACTCCGAGTTCCGAAAGCGCAACGCCGGAGGCATGGAGCAGACGCGTCACGTAGTGATCGTGGGTCACCAGCAGCTCGGTGGGATCGGCGAACTGTCGATCCTCCGCCAGCCACGCGACGGGCACGTGTCCATGCGGCGACAGGATGGGCGCTCTTGCCACGCTGTCGTAGAGGTCTCGCGCGACGCTTCTGGTGGTGGGATCTGCAGGAAAGAGCCTGTCCCGGTCTGCGCGAGCCTCGGCGGCTCCCGATTCCGGGTTGACCCCGGTCGCCGAGACGAGACTGCCGCGGCCTGCGGTCTCACGAGTTGCAGATGATTGCGGCCTCGGCATTGAGGGCTCTCACTTTCTCTGGAGGACTGGGCTGAACGCCCTCGGGTAGTGAAACACAGATTCCAATCTAAGTGCAACCGGTTGCCGAACTGGGTGACGAGTGTCAGACTCGGGCATATCCCAACCACCCAAGAACCGGAGGCTGTCATGCGTGTCCTCGACGCACTTGGTGCGGACATAGCTGGCGGATACCTGGAGCCGGGGACGGTCCTCACGCTCAACGATCTCCAGGAGAAGTACTCCGTATCCAGGACCGTGGTCAGGGAGGCCACCGCAGCCCTGACCTCGCTGCATCTGATCGAGGCTCGACAGCGCGTAGGCCTCACGGTGCTTCCCGAGAACTGCTGGGACTCCCTCCACCCGAAGGTGCTGCTCTGGCGCCTCTCCGGCCGGAAACGGCAGACAGGGCTGACGGCACTCCGACAGCTGCATGCCGCAATTGCCCCAGCAGCCTCGGCACTGGCAGCCGCGCACGCTTCGAGCGTGCAACGCCTCGAGATCCTGGCCGCCGGCTCCCGAGCCGATGCTCACCGCGGCGAATGCGTGACCTTTCACGAACTCGTCCTGCTCTCCACGGGGAACCCCCTCATGCAGTCCTTCGCACCAACACTCGCGCACCTTGCCGACCCCGCCGACTGTCCGACCGTGACGCCTGGAGCCTCGATCGAGTTCGCCGTGCACTCGCGAGTCGCGCGAGCCATCGTCGACGGGAGCGAAGCCACCCACGCCTTGACTGGCACCCTGTTCCCGCCGCCCACGACTTCACCCACCCAGTGAATACCCAGGGAAATTACTTAGCTTCAGGTTAATTGTTCTCAAGGAACAAGACACGATCCGAAGATGCCTCGGTCGCGCGCCAGCTACGGCGGCGCCTCAGCGAGCCCCCGCGCATGCCGGTGATTTTCTGTGCGCTGCGACCATGCACCCCCCCTGAACAGGAGTCCGATGACCATCGCAACCACAGGCAACTCCAGGACAGACTCAGAAGATTCCCTTGGCATCGAGGACCTACGCCGAAAGTACCGCCGGGAGCGCGACCGCCGTGCTCCGTCAGGCTCGACTCGCAGCTACACCTCAGTGGCAGGGGAGTTCGGATACTACGCCAAGGACCCCTACACCGCGCGCACCGAGCGCGAGACTCGGACGGACGCCGTCGAGGCTCTTGTCATCGGGGCCGGGTTCGGCGGGCTCCTCACCGCTGCCAGGCTCAAGGAAGCCGGGGTCGACTCCGTGAGAGTCATGGACGAGGGAGGCGACGTGGGTGGGACCTGGTACTGGAACAGGTACCCGGGCATCCGCTGCGACATCGAGTCGTACGTCTATATGCCGTTGCTCGAAGAGGTCGGCTACCTGCCGAGATGGCGCTACGCGCCGGGCGAGGAGATTCGCCAGCACGCGATTGCCATCGCCGAGCACTATCGCCTCTACGGTGACGCGCTCTTCCACACCCGCGCGACCGGCCTGGCCTGGGATGAGACCCTCGAGAAGTGGCTCGTCTCGACCGACCGCGGCGACCGGTTCCACGCGACCTTCGTCGTGACGTCCTCCGGAACACTGACGCAGCCGAAACTGCCCGGGATTCCGGGTATCGAGACGTTCCGCGGGCACACGTTCCACTCGAGCCGCTGGGACTACTCCTACACGGGCGGGAGCGCAGATGGCGGACTGACCGGACTTGCCGACAAGCGGGTCGCCGTCGTCGGCACAGGTGCGACCGGGCTTCAGCTCATCCCCCACGTCGGTCGGGACGCCGAGCATCTGTTCGTCTTCCAGCGAACCCCATCAACGGTAGACATCCGCGACAACCGTCCCACCGACCAGGAGTGGGCCGCATCCCTGCAACCCGGCTGGCAGCGGGAGCGCATGGAGAACTTCCTCGAAGTCCTCGCCGGCGAACCCGTCGAAGAGAGCCTGGTGCAAGACGGCTGGACAGCCACCGTCAACCTGCAGCGCCAGATCCTGAGTGGAGCTGTCGATGACACCATCTCCCCTGAGGAGCGAGAGGTGCGCGACGAGCTCGACGACGCGCGCACGATGAACCGCATTCGCTCGCGGGTTGACGAAGTCGTGACTGATCCCGCAACCGCTGCCGCGCTCAAGCCCTGGTACCGCTACATGTGCAAGCGCCCGGGCTTCAGCGACGAGTACCTGCAGACCTTCAACCGGCCGAACGCGACGCTCGTCGACACGGCAGACCACGGCGGCATCACACGGATGACGGAGACGTCGGTGTTCGTCGGCGACGAGGAGTTCGAGGTCGACTGCGTGATCTTCGCGACCGGCTTCGAGGTGGGCATCTCCGGCGTTCTCTCCGGCACTCTTCCTGTCACCGGTCGCGGCGGGCAGACACTGCTCGAAGCGTGGGGGCAGGGAATTCAGACGCTTCACGGATTCGCGACCCACGGCTTCCCGAACCTCTTCCACCTCAGCGCGCTGCAGAACGCCAACTCGGTGAACTTCGCCCACATCCTGCAGGAACAAGCCGAGCACATCGCAGCGGTCATCGGAGAAGGGCGTCGTCGCGGCGCTCGGTATCTGGAGCCGACACTCGAAGCTCAGCAGGCATGGGTCCAGGAAGTCGCGGCCACCGCCTCCGATACGCGCGCGTTCCAGGCAGAGTGCACGCCCGGCTACTACAACGGCGAGGGGACTCGGTCGATCGGCGGTGCGAGCTACAGCCCCGGCCCGGTCGTCTTCCACCGACTGCTGCGAGAGTGGCGAGCGACCCGGATGCGCGAGATCCTCGTCGAACCGTCCGCCTCTCGCCAGCCGAAGGCGGTCAGCGCGGGGGTCAGCGCATGACACCGCGCGGGCATCGCCAGCGGCATGCGGCCATCGGAGCCGGTGCGGCACTCCTCACGCTCGCGCTGAGCGGATGCTCGACCACCTCTGGACAGCAAGCAGGCGACACCTCAGCATCGCAGCAGACCATCCAGGCGACGGAGGTCGCACAGGTCACGACCGTGCACGAGGCAACGGGCATGACCTTGCTCGAAGGGCCGACGTTCAGCGAAGACGGACTGCTGTACCTCGTCGATGTGACCGCCCCTCCCGGCTCCCCGAAGGTGCACCGGATCGACGTGGACACGGGCGAATCCTCGTCGATCTACACCGACGACCAGAGCGCACTCACCTCTGCGCAGTTCAGTCCAGTTGACGGACGCCTGTACGTGACCGACTTCATCGGCGGCCGCGTCCTGAGCATGACCCCTGAAGGCGAGGATCCCCGCGTCGTCTTCGAGGGCGAGCTAGACGGGGCCCCGATGAACCCGGACGACCTGTCTTTCGACGATACCGGCGCCATGTTCGTGACCGACGCGGCTGGAGCCCAGGCTCCCTATTGGGAGCCCACCGGGCGACTCGTGCGCATCTCGCCCGACGGCTCGACCGCCGATGTCATGGCCAGCGAACTCGCGTCGCCGAACGGACTCGCGTTCACGCCCGATTCGAGTGGACTCTGGGTGACACTCAACACCGGCAATCAGATCGACTACCTGACCCTGTCCGATGACGGCACCTCGGTCGCCACAGCCCACCCGGCCATACGCGTGGATACCGGCAAGGCGCAGATCGATTCGGCGGCGGTTGACGCGGAGGGAAATCTCTACGTCGGTCTGCACAATCGCGCGGCGATCCTCGTCTACGACCCCGACGGAGCGCTCATCGCGGAGATCGTCGTTCCCGACGACGCCGACGTCTCATCGGCGACCAACATCGCCATCCAGCCGGGAACGACCAACGGGGTCCTCACGGCGAGCGGCGAAGCGGGCGGCCTGGTGTACTCGTTCGAGGCGTTCGGCGAGGGCATCCGACCCTCGAACGGCGGGTAACCGAGGCCAGAGGGGAAGCAGGACGTGGCACACGGGTCGAATCGACGTACGGTGGTCATGTGCCGCGACAAGACCACGAACGAAGCGAGCTGCTCGCCCAGGCAACGGCGCTCGACGCCGTGTTCAGAGACGCGGCCCTTCGGACCTTCCTGCCTCCCCTCCTCGACCTTGACCTCACAGTTCAGCAGCTCAAAGTGCTGACGGTTCTCGTGACGACCGAGGACGGCACGACCGGCGCGAGACTTGCCGGTATGTTCGATGTGTCCATGGCCTCGATGTCGAAACTGCTCGACCGGCTCGAAGCCCGCGACATGGTGTCCAGGAACGAGGATCCCGATGATGCTCGCGCCAAGCGGGTTCGAGCGACCGACACCGGGCGATCCGCGATGCGCAGCCTCGTCGTCACCAGGCCCGAGTTCGGAGACGGCATCCTCGCCGACCTGGAGCTCGGGGATCTGCGCGCCTTCGTGCGAGGCATGACCGCGATCTCCGACGCCCTGGCGGCACGCGCGGGACGAGCACACCAGGGCGCTGACGCGTCGGAGTGAGCCCGCTGCCCGCTCCGACGCGCCGGTGCTAGCGGCTCGACAGTACCGAGTCCGAGTCGTTCGACAGCTCTTCAGCAGATCCGGTGCTGCTTTCAGTCTTCTTCTCTCCCGCCGGGATGCAGCAGGCGATGACCGTCGCGAGCACCGCGACACCAGCTCCGATCACCAACACGACCCGGAACCCTGTCTCTGACGGCATGGCTGGGCCGGGCCCGGACTGCAGCGTCATCTGCGCGAGGACGACCCCGACGATCGCCGCACCAACCGTCGTACCCAGCGAGCGCATGAGCGTGTTGAACCCGTTCGCGGCAGCGGTCTCAGAGATCGGGACTGCCCCCATGATGAGAGCTGGCATCGCCCCGTAGGCGAGCGCGACGCCGCTGTTGACGACCAGCGAGGTGGCGAGGATCCCCCAGACGCTTCCCATGCCGAAGAGCGCAACCCCGTAGCCGAGCGCTATGACCGCGGAGCCGAGTGCGAGCGTGAACTTGGGCCCACGTCGGTCGGTCAACCGGCCGCCGACGGGTGAGAGCACGAGCATCATGAGCCCGGCGGGAGCCATCCAGAGCCCGGCGGCCAGGACGCTCTGGCCGAGGCCGAACCCAGTGCTCGTCGGAAGCTGGAGGACCTGGGGCAGAACGAGCATGCTGGCGTACATGCCGAAGCCGACGAAGATCGAGGCGAGGTTGGTGAAGAGCACGCGGGGCCTCACTGCAGTGCGCAGGTCGATCAGGGGATCCCGTGTTCGAGTCTCCCAGAAGCCCCAGGCGACGAAGACGAGGGCCGCGACGGCGAAGAGGCCGAGCGTCACACCCGAAGTCCACCCCCACAAGGACCCCTGCGAGATCGCCAGGATCAGCGAGACGAGGCCGATTGCGAGGCCGATCGCACCGGGTGCATCGAACCGCTGGCCGGCAGCGGCGGCTGGGACAGCCGGGAGCACGAGGCGAAGCGCGAGTGCGGCCAGCACGGTCACTGCGGCGCTTCCCCAGAAGAGTGTGCGCCAATCGGCGAACTCGATGACGGCGGCTGCCACTGGTAGACCGATCGCACCGCCCACGCCGAGTGTGGCGCTCACGGTCGCGATGGCCGACGACAGCTTCTCGCGGGGGACGGTGTCTCGCAGCATGGCGATGCCGAGCGGTACCAGGCCGGTCCCAGCTCCTTGCAGCGCGCGTCCGGCGATCATGACCTCGACACTCGGCGCTATCGCGCACAGGACCCCTCCGAGAATGAGCGGCACGGTCGAGATGAGGAGCATGCGCCGCTTCCCGAAGAGATCGCCGAGGCGCCCCGCGATCGGCACGGCGACGGCTCCCGCGAGCAGCGTTGCGGTGACGATCCAGGCCGTGTTCGACAGCGATGTGTCGAAGATCGCGGGGAGCTGGGCGATCAAGGGAGTGATCATCGTCTGCGTGAGCGAGGCGGCGATGCCTGCGAAGGCCAGCACGGCGACGACGCGTCCGGAGCGAGTGGGGGAAGTAGCCAACCTGTTCTCCTGAAGATGCATAGTGCAATTGATATGTATTCTGCAATTGCAGGATACACACCCGAGTAGACTCAGGCCACACCAACGCGGATTCACGGCGTTGAGACGGAGGCTCCATGGATCGACGCATCGCCGATATCGAGTACCAGCAGATGCTGCTCGGCCGCTTCTCGGCGTCACAGCACCGCCACGACGAAGGAGTCGAACGCAGCGCCTACCTGCTGCTGAGCAGACTCCACCAGCAGGGTCCGATGTCGATCGGCGAACTCAGCGTGGCCCTGCGACTCGACACCTCCACCGTCCACCGACAGACCAGCTCGGCCATGCAGGCGGGCCTGCTCGAGCGCATCCATGACCCCTCTGGGGGCATCGCACGAAAGTTCAACGTCACCGCAGAGGGAGAGAAGCGCCTCCTCGCCACACGGCAGCGCTCGCTCACAGCCCTCGAGCACATCCTCGACGAATGGCCAGACGACGACGTCAATCGGTTCGCCGACTACCTGAGCAGGTTCAATCTGGCAATCGAGGGCTACAGCGAGGCCACCAGGGCCCAGGAGCAGCGCTGAACTCACCGCTTCCGCGACGGTCGAGAACCCGCCCACGGAGGTCGCCTCTCACCGAAGCGGCTAACGTGAAATGCATGCCGGATGCTCTGCCAGACCAGCCCACGCACGACGCGCCACGCGACCATGTGCGCGACCGAGCCACTGGGATGCGGGCGGTCGCGAACTCGACGGATGGCGGCCCGCGGCGCTTGCAGCTCCGCGAGGTGCCTGTGCCCCACCGAGCTCCCGGTCACGTGCTCGTGGAGGTGCGGGCGGCCGGCGTCGCGTTCCCCGACGTGCTGCAGTCGCGCAGCGAGTACCAGCACCGCATCCCGACTCCGTTTGTGCTCGGCAGCGAGTTCGCGGGCGTCATCGCCGAGGCCGGCGAAGACTCCGGGTTCGCGCCAGGCGACCGGGTCTTCGGCGTCGCCAGCCATGGCGCCTTCGCCGAGTACGTCGTCGCACCGGCCGACCGGGTGCTGCCGCTGCCCGACTCGATCAGCTTCGTGGATGCCGCGGCGCTGCCCATCAACCTCCTGAGCGCCGACTTCGCCATCCGCGACCGCGGGCAGGTGCGGGCAGGGGAGACCGTCCTCATCCAGGGGGCCGCCGGCGGGCTCGGCGTCGCGCTCATCCAGCAGGCGAAGCTCATCGGCGCCACCGTCATCGCCGTCGTCTCGACCGAGGAGAAGGCTGCGCTGGCACGCTCGGTCGGCGCTGACCACACGGTGTTCGCGGCTGATTTCCTCGCCGAGGTCCGCCAGCTCACCGACCATCGCGGCGTCGACGTCGTCCTCGACCCCGTCGGTGGCGACCGCTTCACCGACTCCCTGCGGTGCCTCGCGAAGCGCGGGCGCCTCGTCGTGCTCGGCTTCACCGGCGGCAGCATCCCGACCGTCAAGACCAACCGGCTGCTGCTTGGCAACATCTCCGTCGTCGGCGCGGCTTGGGAGGGGCTCATGCCCGAGTGCCTCGTGTCGCTCCCCGAGCAGTGGGCGCGGCTCTCGCCCGCCGTCGAGCGCGGCGAACTACGCGCCTCGATCACCGCGGTCGTCCCCCTCCGCGAAGCAGCCGAGGCCGTCGCGAGCCTCGAGGAACGCCGCGCCCGCGGCAAGGTCGTGATCAACCTCGGCCTGGAGTAACGAGGCACGCGGACGAGCCAAAGGTCGGCCTATCAACCGAATCCAGCGCGGACGTCGCGCAGCCGCGCGTCGATGACGTCAGCACGAGGCGCACCGAGCCGCGCCTCGTTCGCGAACTCTCGCCACCGCGCGATGGCATCTGCAACCTCCCCCACAACTGCCCGATAGCCGGGCACATCAAAGCGATCGCCGAGCGCGTGGAGCTGGCGTCGCGTGATCATGCCGAACTCACCGTCGACGCTCATCAGATGCTGCGACGTCCACGCACCCGCCGGGTTGTACGCAAAGGTGAGGTCATAGGCCGGGGCCAGAGACCAGACACCAGACTCGTCCATAAGGAACGCGTGGTTCTTCGTGTGATCGTCGTTGTTGCTCGCGAGGACGTTGAACGAGGCCCGGCGCAGGAGCTGCACCCCAACAGGCCCCGCTACCTCCAGACCAAGCTGACGAGCTGTGGTGAAGAGCGATGCATAGTCGTGGACGCCGACCTGGTTAAAGTCCGCGCCGGCCAGAGCACAGAGCGACTGCATGTGCAGTCTCTGCTCATCAGCACCCGTGCCGATCCGGTCGAAGCGCTTCGTGAAGAAGTGGGCACGACCGCCCTCCTCGACAAGCTGAGTCTCGGACATCTCGACACCAGCAGCGGCAGCCATGCGCGAGTACGCGAATTCGGTTCTCCCGTACTCACCGCCCGCGCCCAGCTGCTGGTCAGCGCCAACTCCATCGAATTTGAGGAGCCACTGCTCGAACCCATCAGGTGCCGCGATCCCACCGGCGCGCATCTCATGAGTGCTCGGGTTGTAAGCCACAACGGCTTTCGCTCGCGCTCCTCCCGCGCTCGTTCCCACTGAGAGCAGCTGATTCAGGCTCTCCGTCGAGCCCCTCTCATCGAGGGTCCCGTCAACCGCAGCCCGCGCCGCCTCGACGAGACGCTGCAGCTCAAGAGACGTCGGCTCCAGGCGCGGAGCGGTGTCCGGGATGAACGTGAGCGCCCCCATCCCGCGCCTTCCCACGTATGAGAGGCGATCAAGCGCGCTGACTTCACCAGGCGCGACGCCCTCACGCGCAAGCGCCGCATCGATGATCCCGTTCCCGAAGCGATCGGGGGCGCTGTCAGCCAGCATCGGCGGCAGCCCCATGAACGTCTCCGCATTGAGCTGCGGGAACTCGAACTGACGACGGCCACGCGTTCGGGCTGGCATGAGGAGCGGAGCGAGCTGCAACCCGCTCCGCAACCACGACGGTTCGTACTCGAAGGCAAACACCCGACCCGTCGTGCTGGCCGCAACAGCCCCGACCCTCCGACCGAAGATCTCTACGCGGAGGACCTCCACGTTGCGGTAGGCCACTACGACCTCCTCCGGTTGCTTGCACGCCGCGGCTCGTGGCTTCTCTCCTGCGCGCGCGCCAGCGCCAACGGGCTCCTGGCCCGCTCAGGCTCAAGGGAGGCGAGCCAGTCCTCACGCCCAAGCGCCCGGCAGACACGAATCAGCGTCTGCACCCTCGCACCGCGTCCGTGTTCAAGGTTGGCAAGCGCACCGACGCTGACGTTCGCCCGCTCAGCGAGACTGGCCTGGTCGACATCTTCGATCAGGCGGGCTCGCCGCACCTGCGCACCGAGCGCGGCCTCCCATTCCTCGACCGAGGAGTCTCGTTTTATCTCCATAAAAATGACGATAACAGCCGTAGAGGCGGATAATCAATACTTTTCCGTGGATAATCCACCCGAGCGCGATGGCCCGAATCCGCTTGCCATGTCTCGAGGATGTGGTTACAGTGACAGCGGCTTGTCACTGCTTCCGCAGGCAACACCGCAGCTGTTTCGACGACGATTTCAGCAAGCGTGTTCCTAGGAGAGCAAGATGATCATTCGGCGGGTACTCAACAACAACGTTGTTGACGCGTTGGACGACTCCCTGCAGGAGGTCATCGTCTTCGGCAAGGGACTCGGCTTCCGCTCGAAGCCGGGCGAGCGCGTCGACCAGTCGCTCGTCGAGAAGGTCTTCCGGCTCGAGGACGACGCTGCCAGCCGGCACTTCGCCTCCATCGTCGACTCGATCCCGGCCGAGATCCTCACCGCCACCGCCGACCTCGTCGCCCGCGCGCGCGCCGAGTTGAGCGCGAAGATCAGCGACAGCCTCTACGCGAGCCTCGCCGACCACTTCGTGTTCGCCGTGCAGCGCGCCCGCGACGGCGGCGACTTCACCGTGCCGCTCGCCGTCGAAGTGCGCCGCTACTACCCGAGCGAGTACGCCTTCGCGAAGAGCGCCGTCGCCGAGCTCAACTCGCGCCTCGACGTCGACCTCCCCGAGGAGGAGGCGACGAGCATCGCCCTCCACGTCATCAACGCCCAGGTCGGCGGCGCCGCCGACAGCGCGGCCCGCCTCATGGAGCTCACCCACTCGATCCTCGACATCGTGCGCCTCCACTTCGGCCTGCACTACGACGACGCCAACTCGTCGTACCTCCGCTTCGTCACCCACGTGCGCTTCTTCGCGCAGCGCGTGCTGCTCGGCGAGACCGTGCAACGCGACGACGCCGAGCTGCTGCGCATCCTCACCGAGCAGAAGCCGGCCGCGTTCTCGAGCGTCGACAAGGTGGATGCGTTCGTGAAGCGCAGCCACGGGCACGCGATGAGCGCCTCCGAGAAGGTCTACCTCGGCCTGCACATCGCGAACTTCCTCTGACACGGCACCGCCGCATCCACCCACAGTTTTCAACACCCCCAAGAATCCACCGCAGCGTGAGGGCAACCGCGTGAAGCCGGGATTCTCCCCAACCAGGAGACACCCCATGAAGTATGAGAAAGACGCCGCAGCGATCATCGCCGCCGTCGGCGGCGAAGAGAACATCTCCTCGCTCTACCACTGCGTCACCCGCCTGCGCTTCGGCCTGAAGGACAACACGAAGGCAGACCAGGCCGCGCTCACCGCGATCGGACCCGTCGTCGGCGTCAACGACGCCGGCTCGCAGTACCAGGTCATCATCGGCAACGACGTGCCGCTGGTGCACAAGGCGATCGTCGCCGAGCTGCCGCGCCTCGCGAGCTCCGAAGAGGGCGCAGCAGATGCATCCGCCGGCACCGAGGGCGGCAAGCAGAAGCTGCACACCCGCTTCTTCGACTTCATCTCCGGCGTCTTCGCCCCCATCCTCCCGGCCATCGCCGGCGCGGGCCTCCTCAAGGGTGTGCTCGCCCTCATCAACGCGTTCGGCTGGGTCGACCCGAGCTCGCAGACGTTCCTCATCTTCTCGGCCATCGCCGACGCGGTCTTCTTCTTCCTGCCGATCGTCGTCGCCGTCTCGGCAGCGCGGAAGCTCAACGCGAATCCCTACGTCGCGGCGTCCCTCGGCGCGGTGCTCGTCTACCCGGCGCTCACGACCATGCTCAGCGCCGGCGAGCCGGTCGCGCTCCTCGGGGTCACGGTCACCTCGGTCTCCTACGCGTACTCCGTCATCCCCGTGCTGCTGGGCGTCTACCTCATGTCGTGGGCTGAGCGCCTCTTCACGAAGATCATCCCGTCGTTCCTGAAGCTGACGTTCGTGCCCATGCTCACGCTCGTCACGGTTGTCCCGATCACCCTCGTCGCCCTCGGCCCGCTCGGCACCTTCGTCGGCAACGGCGTCGCCGGCGGCATCAACTGGGCGCTCGACAACGGCGGCGCACCCGCCGGCTTCGTGATCGGCGCGCTGCTCCCGCTCATCATCATGACCGGGATGCACTACGCGCTCGTCCCGTTCATCCTGCAGAACCTCGCCACCCTCGGCTACGACAAGTTCCTGCCCCTCACCTACGTGCAGACCTTCGCGACCGCCGGTGCCGTCTTCGGCGTCTTCCTCCGCGCCAAGAACGCGCAGATCAAGGCACTCTCCCTCTCGACGACCTTCACGGCTCTCATGGGCGTCACCGAGCCTGCCCTCTACGGCCTCGCACTGCCGCTGCGCCGCCCGCTCATCGCCTCCATGGCGGGAGCCGGCGTCGGCGGCGCCATCTCGCTCGGCTTCGGAGTGCAGGCCTACGTGCTCGCCGGCAACGGCGGCCTCCCCGGGCTGCCGGGCCTCGTCGGAGCCACCTTCGGGTGGGCGATCCTCGGCATCGTCCTCGCGTTCATCGTCTCGACCGTCGTCTCCGCCATCCTCGGCATCGACGAGTCGATCCTCGCCAAGGCCTCCCAGACCGTCGCGGCGAACGAGAAGCCGGCGTCCGCAGCCACCGCAGCCAGCGCCACCTCGACGACGGATGCGCCCCTCGCGCCCTCGAGCGGCGAGCTCATCGCCTCCCCCATGGCGGGCGAGCTCATCTCCCTCGACGAAGTGCCAGACAAGACGTTCTCGCAGCGTCTCGTCGGCGACGGCGCCGCCATCCGCCCGACAAGCGGTCACGTCACGTCGCCCGTCACGGGTGAAGTCGTCACCGTCTTCCCGACCAAGCACGCCGTCGCCATCCGCAGCGATCAGGGCACCGAAGTGCTCATCCACATCGGCATCGACACGGTCTCCCTGCAGGGCCGCGGCTTCGAAGCGCACGTGGCGGAAGGCGACCGCGTCGCCATCGGCGACCCGCTCATCGACGTCGACCTGGACGCCGTCAGCGCCACCAACGACACCGTGACGGTCATCGTCATCACCAACCTCGGCCTGCGCTCGATCGTGCCGAGCACCCCCGGCACGCGCGGGAACGGCGACGCGCTCATGCACGTCCTCTCCACCATCGACGCCGAGGCCAGCCACAAGGAGGCAACCGCATGACCCGCACCACCGAGCAGCTCACCGCAACCGACCCGAGCCCGCACGGAGCATCCGGCGCCTTCCCAGACGGATTCCTCTGGGGCACCGCGTTCGCCGCGAACCAGGTCGAGGGTGGCTTCGACCAAGACGGCAAGGGCCTCTCGCAGGCCGACGTCATCCCGTTCCGCAAGACGGGCGACTACGTCGACATCACCTCGCTCATGAAGGCGACGGATGCGCAGATCGCCGAAGCCATCGCCACCCCGGGCGCAGCCGGCTACCCCAAGCGCTCGGCAAGCGACTTCTACAACCGCTGGGAGGGCGACGTCGAGCTCTTCGCGGAGCTCGGCCTGAAGTCACTGCGCATGTCGATCGCCTGGTCGCGCATCTTCCCCAACGGAGACGACGCCCAGCCCAACGAGGAAGGCCTCCTCTTCTACGAGCGTCTCTTCACGCGCCTCCGCGAGCGCGGCATCGAACCGGTCGTCACGATGTCGCACTACGAGATGCCCCTGCACCTCGTCACCGAGTACGGCGGATGGTCGAACCGCGCCGTCGTGGGCCTCTTCGAGACGTACGCGAGGACCATCCTCACGCGGTACCGGGGACTCGTGCGCTACTGGCTGACGTTCAACGAGATCAACACGACCCTCATCGAGCCGTACACGGGCGGCGGCATCATCGAGCGCGAACCCGAAGACGGCGTCGACCCACGCCAGGTCGGCTACCAGGCGCTGCACCACCAGTTCGTCGCGAGCGCCCTCGCCACGAAAGCCGCCCGCGAGATCGCCCCGGATGCGCAGGTCGGCTGCATGCTCGCCCGCATGGCCCACTACCCGGCCACCTCGGCGCCCGCCGACATCGTGCGGGCCCAGTGGGACAACAACATGAACCTGTTCCACACCGACGTGCAGGTGCGAGGCCGGTACTCGGGAACCGTGCGGCGCTTCTGGCGCGACACGGGCATCCACGTCGCCATGGAGCCGGGCGACGAGGCGCTCCTTGCCGCCAACACGGTCGACTTCATCTCGTTCAGCTACTACATGAGCCTCGTCTCCTCCGTGAGCCCCGAGCAGTACGGCGCAACGGGCGGCAACCTGTTCTCGACGATCAAGAACCCCCACCTGCAGACCACCGAATGGGGCTGGCACCTCGACCCCGAGGGCCTGCGGTTTGTGCTCAACGACCTGTGGGACCGCTACCAGGTGCCGCTGTTCATCGTCGAGAACGGCCTCGGGGCGACGGATGTGCTCGAAGGCTCCGGCGACGAACGGGCGGTGCACGACGAGTACCGGATCGACTACTTCCGCCAGCACCTGCAGCAGGTTCGGGAGGCCATCGAGGACGGCGTCGACCTGCTCGGCTACACGTCGTGGGGCGGACTCGACATCGTGAGCGCCTCCACGTCGCAGATGACGAAGCGGTACGGGGTCATCTACGTCGACCTCGACGACGAGGGCGCCGGCAACGGTGACCGCGTGCGGAAGGACAGCTTCCACTGGTATCGGGAGCTCCTCGCCTCGAACGGCGCGACGCTCCAGGCGCTGCCCGCAACCGGCGCGTAGGCACCGGCCGGCGACCCCGGCCATCCGTCCTGAGAGGGCCGCCGTGCGTGCATGGCGGCCCTCTTCCGCTGCGCCGCATCGGCCAGCCGGGCGATACGCTCGAAGCCACGCCCCCCCATCTGAGACGGACCCCAATTGCCCGCTTCCCCCCAGCGCCGCCGCTTCGCGCTGTTCGTGCTCTTCTTCCTGCCGGGCATCACGATCGCCTCCTGGGTGACCCGGACCCCCGACGTTCGGGATGCGCTCGGCGCGTCGACCGCGGAGATGGGGTTGATCCTCTTCGGCCTGTCGGTCGGGTCGATGGTCGGCATCCTCAGCTCGGGCCGCCTCGTCAGCAGGTTCGGCGCGCGCCCGGTCATCGCCGTCGGCATGACCCTCGTCGCGGCGAGCGCGCTGACGATCGGGGCGGGTGCGGCGCTGGCCTCCGGCGTCGTCGTGGCCCTCGGGCTCGCCCTCTTCGGCCTCGGCATGGGTGGCGCCGAGGTGGCGCTCAACATCGAGGGGGCCGACGTGGAGCGGCAGCTCGGCAAGTCGACGCTGCCCGCCATGCACGGCTTCTTCAGCCTCGGCACCACCATCGGCGCGGTCGGCGGCATCGTCGCAACCGCCACGTCCTTCCCCATCCTGGCTCACCTCAGCATCGCCGCCGTGGTCGTCGCGGTGGGGCTCGTCGTCTCCATCCGCCTCCTTCCCCCGGCTACCGGCAGGGCGGCGCTCGAGGCGAGCGTCGTCAGGGAAGATGCGCCAGCCAGCAGCCCGCTCTGGCGCGACAGGACGCTGCTGCTGATCGGCGTCATCGTGCTGGCGCTCGCCATGGCAGAGGGCAGCGCCAACGACTGGCTCCCTCTGGTGATGGTCGACGGGCACGGTTTCGACGCGGCCTGGGGCTCCGGCATCTTCGCGGTCTTCGCCCTGTCGATGACCGTCGGACGCTTCGTAGGCGGCTCGTTCGTCGACCGCTTCGGCCGGCCCGCGGTGCTGTGCGCGAGCGCGCTGATCGGCGCGGCAGGGTTGGCGCTCATCATCTTCATCGACAACCAGGCGGTCGCCGCCTGCGCCGCGATCCTGTGGGGCCTCGGCACGGCACTCGGCTTCCCCGTCGCCCTCTCGGCCGCAGGTGCCTCGGGCGACCGGCCGGATGCGCGCGTCGCGTTCGCCGCGACGCTCGGCTACATCGCGTTCCTCGTCGGGCCGCCCGCACTCGGCTTCCTCGGCGAGGACTTCGGGCTCCGGTCCGCGCTCATCGCCGTGCTGGCCCTTGTCGCCGTCGCGGCCGTCGCGAGCTGGCTGGTCGGCCGCAGGGCACCGCGGCAGGAGCGCTCCGACGTCGCAGTCGCATCACGATAGAACTCCGAGAATTCGACCTCGCACCACTGAAGATGCTCGCGCGCGCCAGCTACCCAGATCGTTGCGACACAGGCCGATTCAAGCCGCCCGCCGGAACGCCTGAGCGTTGGCGACGACGACTCCGACGATGACGATCGCCCCGCCCACGAGCTGCCCGATCGTGAACGGCTGGCCCGCCAGCAGGGTGAACGCGACCGTGAACACGGTGATCAGGTTCAGGAACACCCCTGCTCGAGCCGCCGGGATGACAGCGAGCGCGCGGTTCCAGAGCAGGTAGGACAGCACCGACGGGAACACGGCAATGAGCAGCAGCGACGTGAGCGCTTCCGCTGAGACCGGGAGCTGCGGGCCGCCCGTCGCGAGGGTGACCGGCGCGACGAGGACCACGGTGATGACCGCCTGGATCGATGTCGAGGTGATCGGCGGCAGCGGCGGCGAGCGGCGGCCGATGATCGTGTAGGCCGTCCAGATGCCGACGGCGCCGAACATGAGCAGCTGCCCGATCCCGAACCCCGCCTTCAGGAACGCGCCGACATCGCCGCCGCTGACGACGACGAACACGCCGACGAGGGCGATCACGACGCCCCAGATGCCGGTACTGGTGAGGCGTTGGTTCAAGAAGACCGCGGCGGCGACTGCGATCACGGCGGGGTTGAACGCGTTGATGAGGGACGCGCTGTAGGCGTCGCTGTACTGCAGTGCGGCGTAGAGCGTCAGGTTGTAGCCGACGAGCCCCGTGCAGCTGAGGGCGAGCAGCCACGGCCAGGCTCGCAGCACCTCACGCCATTTGGGACGCTCCACGAAATGCGCGATCGCGAGCAGCGGCACGGCGGCGAGCGTCCAACGCCACAGCACGAGGCTGAGCGGGTCCATGGTCTTGAGCACTGCCTCGCCGACGATGTAGTTGCTCGCCCAGAACAGGGTCGCCCCGAGCAGCGATAGCACCGCGATCACCAGCGAGCGACGAGCGGATGCATCCTGCGCCGCACCCAACGAGCCCACACTCACGAGCACCCTCCCTGACCCGGGCAGCGGAACGCGGCTCGACCACGTCAGCCTAGCCAGGCGGTACCGCGAGTACGGTCGCTTCGCACCGGACGGAACCTGGCCGCGTGCTTCTGAGCATCCACGAAATGTACAACGGGTGTTATACACTCGATCATGGTCAGAATCACCTGGGACCCTGACGCGGTCGCGCACATGCGCGACCGTCATGGAGTCGAACCCCACCAGGCTGAGGAAGCGCTCGACGACCCGGAGGCTCTCCTCCGCTCACCGGACCCAGCAAGTCGATCCGGCAGATCAGACCGGTACATCGGATGGAGCACATCACTTCAACAGCTACTTGTGGTGATCGTGATCAGGCACGATGGATGCCTCTTCGGCGGCAACGCCTGGCCTGCCAATGCTTCCCATCGAAAACTCTACGAAGAACGGCGAGACAATGACTGACGCACTCCCCCAGGACGCACGCGACGCGATCCGCGCCGAGCTCGAAGCGGACAGCCCCGAGTATCGAGAGGCCACCGCTGAGGGGCAGTGGACGAAACCCAACCATGGGCCATCTCCGCTCTTGACGCTCCGGGTACCCGCGGAGACGCTTGAGGCACTGCAAGCACTTGCGGCGAAGAATGGCGTGTCGCTGTCGACACTCACTCGAGGGTTCATCTTGGAGGGGCTCGCCGCGCACCAGGGCGACGATCTGCGCGTCGCGATCGAGCGCCTCGAGCGTGACCTCGCAGCTGTGAAGGCGCGCGCCCTCGCGAGTTGAGGAGACCTGGCGCGAGTCGCAAAGGGGCCCAGTCGCGTTCCCGTAGCGTTGCTCGTGTGAGAACCGTTGGCGTTGACCTGGCCGCCGAGCCCACCCGGACGGCGCTCGCCGCCATCGAGTGGGGAGCGGATACGGCCCGTGTGGCCGAGCTGCGGCTCGGCATCCACGACGCGGACATCGTCGACCTGTCGGTGGATGCGACGAGCATCGGCATCGATTGCGCGTTCGGCTGGCCCATCGAGTTCGTCGAGTTCGTGACGGCGCACGCAGGACGGGCGACGGGGGCGCGCACGCACTCCGGCATCGACCTGCGTCGGCGTCTCGCCTACCGAAACACCGACCGGGTCGTGCGCGAGCGCACAGGGCGGTGGCCGCTGAGCGTATCCACGGACCGGCTCGGCATGACGGCCATCCACTGCGCCGAGTTGCTCGAGGCGTTCGAGTCGACCGGCGAGGAGGTCGACCGCTCCGGCGGCGGACGCTTCGCCGAGGTCTACCCCGCCGCAGCCCTGCGCGCCTGGGGGCTGCTCACTCCCGGGTACAAGACGAAGCCGGAGGCGCGCGTCCTGGCGGCGGCGGCGCTGCTGGATGCGCTCCCCTGGCTCGAGACGACCGCCGAACAGCGAACGCTCCTCGGCCACTCCGACGACGCCCTCGATGCCCTCGCCGCGTCACTCAACGCGCGCGCCCACGCGCTCGGCAAGACGCTGCCCGTCGCACCAGACCTGCTCGACGCCGCGAAGGTGGAAGGCTGGGTCGCCCTGCCGACCTGCTCCATCGCCGAGCTGGCACCCCACGCCTGACCCCTGACTCCTGACTCCAGCCGGAACCGCCGCCGAGCGCTCAGCCGCCGCACCTAGCATCAGCGCATGACTCGAGCTGCGCGCAACTGGTTCACCGAGGGCGGGCGGGCCTACGCCGACTTCCGCCCCAGCTACCCCGCTTCCCTGGCGGCTGAGCTGGCCGAGCTCACGCCGAGCCCGCACCTCGCCCTCGACGTGGGCTGCGGGAACGGCCAGTTCACGACCACCCTGGGCGACGTCTTCGACGAGGTCATCGGCCTCGATCCGAGCGAGGAGCAGATCGCCAACGCCGCGCCGCATCCGCGCGTCGAGTACGTGCAGGCGCCCGCCGAGTCGCTGCCGATGAGCATCCACGACAACTCCGCCAGCCTGGTCAGCGTCGCCCAGGCCGCGCACTGGTTCGACCTACCCCAGTTCTACGACGAGGTCACCCGAGTGAGCGCCGACGGCGGCATCCTCGCACTCCTCTGCTACGGCATCCTCCACGTCGACGATCCGGCAATCGACGACCGCGCTCAGCGCTTCTACGCCGATGACCTCGACGCCTACTGGCCACCGACGAGGCGCCTCGTCGAACGCGAGTACCGCGACCTCCCCTTCCCGTTCGAGGAGCTCGAGTTCCACGCCCCCAGCATCGAGAAGAACCTCACGCTCGATGCGCTGCTCGGCTACTTCTCGACCTGGTCGGCCGTCCGCGCTGCCCGCGAGGCCGGCCGGGAGCATCTCCTCGAAGACGTCGGCCGTGACCTCGCAGAGCTCTGGGGCGACCCCTCGACCGAGCGCCGGACGACCTGGCCCATCGGCGGTCGGGTCGGACGAGTGAACCGGTAGCGCGGGTCCCGCATCCGCTCGGCAAAGCTGAGTAGCATGCGGACCATGCCCATCAAACTCGAGAACGTCGGCATCGCCGTCCGTGACCTCGAAGCGACCATCGCCTTCTTCACCGACCTTGGCCTCACCGTGCTCGGCCGCGACGAGGTGAGCGGCGAGTGGGCATCCACGGCCGTCGGCCTCGACGGGAACCACGCGAAGATCGCCGTGCTGCAGACCCCGGACGGCCACGGACAACTCGAGCTCTTCGAGTACCTCAACCCCGAGGCCATCGAGACCGAGCCGACGCTGCCCAACGAGATCGGCATGCACCGCGTGGCGTTCTCCGTCGACGACCTCGACGCTTCGCTCGCCATCGCCGCCAGGCACGGCTGCCATCCGCTCCGCGGCGTCGCGAACTACCAGGACGTGTACAGGCTCACCTACCTTCGGGGGCCGAGCGGCATCATCGTGATGCTCGCTCAGGACCTCACGAAGAGCTGACACGCCGCGCAGCAACCGCGACCCCGGTGCCCGGATCGCCGACGAGCGGAACTGAGGACGGAGACCGAGTCGGCAACCGAACTCCAGACCGCTCCCGCCACCTCCGCGGCGTCGCCTACCGTGACCAGCATCAGTGCAAAATCGCTCGAAACCGAGCGCAGATTGGCCAAGCGGGCCGAATCTGCACTGATGTTGGTCAGCCTCCGCCCGAGTCGCCTCCGGTGAAGCGGATTTTCGGCAGCACAACCTGATCCCCGTCGGAGACGGACGCGTTCGACGCGGACTGGAGGTCCCTGACCGACGCGAACCTCGTCACGGAGCTCCGCGTGCGCTCGTCCCTGATCGCGCGCCTGGAGATCGGCGCACTCGGGGGTTCCGCGATCGGTGACGTCGGCTACGCTCTCGCCAGGTACTGGGCGAACGAGACGGGGGTCCTGCCCGTGACCCGTTCGACGTCGACCGAGACCCTCGACAGCTCACCGCTCGCGATCGCCGTGTACGTGCTCACCCAGGCATCGTTCTGCCAGGGCGGCGCGCCCCACTTCACCCGCGACTCGTACGCCTCCTCGAGCGTCTCGTCGTGGAACGTGACGGCGGTGCCGCTGGCGAGCGCGATCGCGTCGGCAATCTCGGCTGCACTGAGGGCCTCTGGCCCCGTCAGGTCGTAGATCGCACCCTGGTGCGCATCAGGTGCGAGCAGCACGCTCGATGCGACCGCGGCGACGTCGGCGCGGCTCACGATCGACACACGCCCGTCTCCCGCGGGGCCGCGCAGCACGCCATCGTCGCCCACGAACATGGGCATGACGTCCATGTAGAAGTTGTCGCGTAGGAAGGTCCATGCTATCCCCGACGCCTTGAGGTGCTCCTCCGTCGCGAAGTGGTCTCGCGCCAGCGTGAACGTCGAGTCCGGCGACGCCCCGAAGAACGACGTGTAGACGACGTGCTCCACTCCGGCGTCTGCCGCCGCGTCGATGAACGCGCGATGCTCGTCGAGACGGGTCTCGCTCTCGGACGCCGACACCATGAAGAGCGTGCGCGCTCCTCGCAGGGCGGCCGTCGAGGCGGCACGATCCGCGTAGCTGAAGGGAGCGACGACGCAACCCGGCAGCTGTGGCGCCTTCGCCGGCGTGCGCGCGAGGAGGAGCTGCGGGGCTCCCGCATCCGCGAGCTGCCTGGCGACGCGTCCGCCGACAGCGCCCGTGCTGCCGGTCACCGCGATGCGGTCCACACGTGATTCGCTCATGCCGCCCTGCTCTCGTCGTACCGGAGCTGCGCATCCCCGACGTCGGACATGTGCTCGGCCGCCCAGTCGGTGAGGATGCGGAGCGGGCCGAGCAGGCTGCGGCCGACCTCCGTCAGCTCGTAGTCGACACGGGGCGGCACCTGCGGGAAGACGGTGCGCGTGACGAGGCCATCGCGTTCCAGTCCGCGGAGCGTCTGGGTGAGCATCTTCTGCGAGACGCCATCGACGGCCGCCTGGATCTCCGAGAATCGCTTCGGCCCGTCGTGCAGCGTGCCGACGACCAGCACCGTCCAGCGATCGCCGATTCGATCAAGCAGTCGCCGCGACGGGCAGTCACGGACGTACGGGTCCCACAGCGGCTCGGACATGGCCCACCCTTCTTCGGAGTATCCACAGGTTACTCAGTCACCAGCAGAGACTCAAGAGCTGCACAAAGGGCACTTCGCGGTAACCGACTCCCCGCAAAGTGCCTTCTTCCCCTCCCCGCAGTCGGTCTCCTACGGTGACCTTCGGCGGCTGAAACGGCCGCCGCGACGAAAGGACCATCATGGCCAAGATCACCATCCTCGGCGGAACCGGATACGCCGGCAGCCACCTCGTCCGGGCGGCAGCCGCCGCTGGCCACGAGGTCACCTCGTTCAGCCGCTCGCGTCCCGCAGAGCCGATCCACGGCGTCAGCTACGTCAACGGCAGCGTGCTCGAGGACGGCACGCTGGAGCACGCGATCGACGGCGCCGAGGTCATCGTCTCCGCACTGGCACCCCGCGGCGAGCTCGAGGGAAGCACCCGCGGACTCCTCGCGAAGGCCGCCGAGCTCGCGGCTTCCAAGGGAGTGCGCTTCGGCGTCATCGGCGGCGCCGGCTCGCTGTTCGTCGCAGAAGGCGGCCCGAGGCTCTTCGACACGGAAGGCTTCCCGGATGCGGTGAAGCCCGAGGCCTCCGAGATGGCGGGCGTGCTCGACGACCTGCGCGCATCCGCCCCCGAACTCGACTGGTTCTACGTGAGCCCTGCCGCCGCGTTCGGCGCCTGGGCGCCGGGCGAGGCGACCGGCGAGTACCGCATCGGCGGCGACGTGCTCCTCACCGACGCGAACGGCGACTCGAACATCTCCGGCGCCGACTTCGCAGCGGCGATCGTCGCCGAGATCGACACCCCCACCCACCGCCGCGCCCGCTTCGGCGTCGCGTACTGACTGACGGCAGCCCCAGCCTCACGCTGCTTGCACTCTTCCTCATCCAGTCGCAGACCTGGGGGTTACGCATGCTCGTTGCTCGGCAAGCATGCGCAACCCCCACGTCTCCGGGAGATGCGACAGCCAGGCGGCCAGACTGACCGGCGGGCCGGTGACACTCAGGCGAGGGCTGCCTACGGGACGATGACCGCGCGACCGCGGATCTCGCCCGCGTGCAGCTTCTCGTAGGCGGTGGTGGCCTCGTCGAGGGAGAACCGTTCGACGTGGATGTTGATGGCCCCGCGCTTCGCGAGCTCGACGACCTCCATGAGCTCCGTCCTGGAGCCCCAGTTGATAGCGCGGCCGGTGACGTCGAGCGGCACCGTCGTCTGACCGATCGGCACCGCACCACTCGCGACGCCGACGACGACAACGGATCCGGCGGCCGCGACCATCTTCGCGGACAGGTCGGCCGTCGGCTGGATGCCGACGAAGTCGAAGACCACCGTCGCGCCCAGGCCGCGGGTGAGGTCCTTGACCGCGGGGACGGCGTCCGGGTTCGACAGGAACGTGTGGTCCGCGCCGACGGTGCGGGCCAGCTCGAGCTGCGGCTCGCCGACATCGAGCACGACGACCGTCGCCGCTGAGAGCGCCTTGAGCAGCTGGATGGCGACGTGGCCGAGGCCGCCTGACCCGATGACCACGGCAGTCGAGCCGGGGACGAGCTTCGGGAGCGCCGACTTCACGGCGCGGTACGGGGTGAGGCCGGCGTCGGTGAGCGACACGTTCTTGACCGGGTCGAGGTCGCCGATCGGCACCAGGTGCCGGGCATCGTCGACGATCATGTACTCGGCCATGCCGCCGTCGCTGAAGATGCCAGGCGCGCGCATCCCCTTCTCGCAGTTCTGCTCAGCTCCGCTTGCGCAGTGGTAGCACCGGCCGCACCCCCACGGGCCGTAGACGATGACCGATTCGCCGATCTCGACGTCGTGGACGCCGCTGCCGATCGCCTCGACGACGCCCGCGACCTCGTGGCCGAGCGTGAGCGGGAGCGGCTTGAAGTAGTACTCCTCCTCGGAGGCACCCATGATGAACTCGTCCGAGTGGCAGGCTCCAGCGGCCGTCACCTTGAGCAGGATCTCGCCGGCAGCAGGCGTCGGGGTGTCGATCTCGACGAGTTCGGGGCGCGAGCCGATCGCGCGGTACTGCAGTGCTTTCATGGCGCTGCCTCTCTCCGGGCGGAGGGACGGCCCGGCGTCATTGGGCGACGCGAAGCGCCGCGAACCCGGAAGGGGGGTCCCGTCCGATGCTACGCCTCGCTATGTGCCGAGTCAGCGACTGCGCGTGAGATTCAGATGAAGAACAGCGCGACTGCGAAGCAGCCAGCCGCGAGCGCGAAGTGCAGCGCCGCCATCTTGTGACTCGCTCTCACTTCCCCTGTCGTGAGACGCGCGTACACCTCGCGGAAGCGCTCCCGGGGTCGATCCTTGAAGAGGATGCCGAGCACAAGCGCGATCACGGTCGGCACCGCGTAGATCACCGTGTATCCCGCGAGCGCTGCAACCGCGGTCGGGGCCGAGACCTCGGCGTCGATGAGGCGCTCCACGGCGAAGAACATGGGGAACGCGTTCGGCAGATCCGCGACCGTCGCGACGACGCCGAGCGGGAACGCGGTGCCCGGATTCACCCAGCGCAGCAGCGGGTACCCGCGGCGCTCACGAGTTCGGAAGCGTCGCACCCCGAACACGAGGAACATGACCCCGAAGCCGAGAAAGATGATGCGGCGCATCCACGCGGCGAGGTCGTCGACGAGCGTCCCGGCGAAGCTCGCCCCGAAGTACACGAGCATCGTCAGCCCGAAGAAGGCGACCGCCGCGCCCGCCGCGTAGACCCAGCCCGTCGGGACGGGTCGCTGCACGGTGAGCAGGATGAGGATGACAACCGCGATCGTCGACAGGTTCAGCGAGTCGATGACGGCGAGGCCGATGAGCGCCGCGACCAGACCGCCGCTCACCCCTCGCTCCCCCACATGCCGTGGACTCTACCGGGCGGGCCGTCCGCCGACTCGCCTCGCCGGCCTCGATGCCCCTCGCGCCTGACCAACTTCAGTGCACATTCGGCTGGAAACGCTCTTCAAAGCCAGCCAGGCTCCGGATGAGCACTGAAGTTGGTCAGGCGGCCCGGGGCAGGGCAGGCGGGGCGAGCAGGGAACGGCAGCTCAGGCAGGCAGCGGCGACCGCAGTCCGGGACCGCGCGCCCTCGCCTCAGCGCATCAGCGCACCGGCACGTCCGCGAGCGCCGCGGCGAGTGCATCCGTGAACCGGTCGATGTCGTTCTCCTGGAACGACAGGGGCGGCCGCACCTTGAGCACGTTGTTGCTGGGACCTGCCGTCGAGGTGAGCACGCGGTGCTCGCGCAGCGCGTTGACGAGCGCGAGCGCCGTCACCCCGTCAGCTTCCTTGCTCGATGCGTCGGAGACGATCTCGACGCCCGTGAACTGCCCGGCGCCGCGGACGTCGCCGATGCGCGCGTCCCCAACCGAGCGGATCGCGGCGCGCAGCTGGTCGCCGACGCTCGCCGCACGTTCCGGCAGCCCTTCGTCGCGCAGCACATCGAGCACCGCCTGCGCGGCGGAGATCGCCACCGGGTTCCCGCCGAATGTGTTGAAGTACGGGATGTTCGTGGCGAACGGCTCGAGCACCTCGGGGCGCGCGGCCATGCCGGAGACGGGGATGCCGTTGCCCATGGGCTTCCCCATGGTGACGATGTCGGGCACGATGTCGTGCCTCGCGAAGCCCCACATGCGTGGCCCGAGGCGACCGAAGCCCGGCTGCACCTCGTCGGCGATCCACACGCCGCCTGCCTCGTGCACGGCGTCGAACGCCGGCTTGAGGAAGCCGCTCGGGTCGGCGGCGACGCCATCGGAAGAGAAGACGGAGTCGGCGAGGAAGGCCGAGAACTTCACCCCGTGCCTGGCGAGGTCGGCGATGGCCGAGCGGATGTCGGCGGCGAGCTTCTCGCCGACGAGCTCGGGGGCGGTTCGGTACGTGTCCGGCCCCGGCACGGTGCGCACCTCGAGCCCGAGCGTCTGCCCACTGCCGAGGGCCGGGGAGACACCCGAGGTCAGCCCGGAGGTGCCGTGGTAGGCCTCGCTCGTGACGATGACGCCGCTGCCGCCGGTGTACGCCGCGGCGACACGCAGGGCTAGGTCGTTCGCCTCCGACCCCGTGCACTGGTACATGACCTGGCCGATCTCCGCCGGCATCGTCGAGAGCAGGTCCTCCGTGTAGTCGAGGATCGCCTCGTGCAGGTAGCGCGTGTGGGTGTTGAGGGTGCCCGCCTGCGCCGCCATCGCCGCCACGACCCGCGGATGCGCGTGGCCGAGGCTCGCGACGTTGTTGTACATGTCGAGGTACTCGACGCCGTCGTTGTCGTAGAGGTACGTGCCGCTGCCCCGCACGAGGTGGACGGGGTTCGAGTAGAAGAGGCGGTAGGAGGGTCCGAGGAGCCGCGTTCGCCGCTCGACCATGGCCTCGGTCTCTGCCGCCGCTGAGGACTCCCCCACCCGGTAGCTGTTGCCGTCCATGATCGTCGATCTGCTCACGTGACGTGTCCTCTCCCGCGGGCGCACTTCGCCCGGTCGGCGCTTCGATCCTGTCCGGCCCAGTCGAGCACACTGTTTCCTCCCGGTAAATCGTGTGTAACGAGTGCCCGTACATCGCTCATCTTCAGCGAATCAGCACCTAGACATGGATCACCCCGCACTCAGCCGGCACACACCAGAGCCGCCGCGATCTGCACTTCCGCTGCACGAATCGCCCCAGCCCGAGGAGACGACCATGATCGAGGCAACGCTCAAGCAACCCGTCTCGGGGCTGCGCGTCTTCGACGCCCTCGTCAAGGGGGAATCGGCTCCCGCCTGGCTGCACGACGGGATGCTCGCAGCCTTCGGGCTCCCGTCCGAGGCCGCGACGAAGCTCATCTCCGTCTCCGAGAACGCGTCGTACCTCGTCGAGCTGGCAGGGCAGCAGATCGGGGTCGTTCGCCTGCAGCAGCCCGGCTACCAGGAGGGCGAGGGGCAGCTCCGCTCGGAGATGCTGTGGGTCGAGGCGATCCGCGACTCGGGATGCGCGGAGGTTCCCTCTCCCATCCCGGGCGCCGACGGGCAGGTGACGCAGAGCATCCCGTCGCCGGACGGGATGGCCCTCAAGGCGGTGTACTTCGAGCATGTTCGCGGCTCGATCCTGCAGGACGTGGAGGACGCGACGCCGTGGTTCACCGAGCTCGGGCAGATCACGGCCCGCCTCCACGACCACGCGCGCAGCTGGCGGCGACCCGCGGGGTTCGACCGCTTCACGTGGGGTCTCCCCGACCTCCTCGGTTCGACCGCGAGGTGGGGCGACTGGCGCCGCGCTTCGCTGACGCCAGCGCAGCTCGACCAGCTGGAGCGCGCCGAGATGTCGGCACTCAGCCTCGTGCAGGCGGCGCCAGCTGGCTGGCAGGACTGGGGGCTCGTGCACTCCGATCTGCGCCCCACGAACGTGATCCGGGACGGCGATCGGCTGGTCGTCATCGACTTCGACGACTCCGGCTTCAGCTGGTTCCTCTACGACTTCGCGTCCGCGCTCACCTTCCAGGAGCACAAGCCCGAGGTGCGCGTCATGGCCCGCAACTGGATCGATGGGTATCGATCCGAGGGGCGCCTGACGGAGGCGCAGCTCAAGCTGGGCTGCGCGCTCTCCATGGTGCGCACGCTCACGATGCTCGGCTGGAGCACGACCCACCGCGATGAGGCGCTCCCGCCGGACCTGCAGGGCGGTGGTGTCATCGACGCCGCGCTGTTCACCGCCGACCGGTTCCTGACCTCCCCGACCTGGCTCATCGACTGACCCTCGCGGCCGACCTCCGCCGACCGCCGCCGCGCACCCGAGGCCGAAGGCCCCACGAGCGTGGCACGCCCGCGAGCCGCCCGCTCCCCAGACTGCTCCACCCGTGCATCCCGCACGCCATCTCCCTCCATGACCCCAACACAAGGAGCCATGTATGCCCGCTGCCGATCTCGCCTGGATGCTCGCCGCATTCGGACTCGTCCTCCTGATGTTCCCCGGAATCTCGTTCTTCTACGGAGGAATGCTCAACAGCAAGAACATGCTCAACATGGCCATGATGGTCTTCGGCTCGATGGCCGTGGTCGCCGTCATCTACGTGCTGTTCGTGCACGGAATGGTGCTCGGAAACTCGGTGGGGGGCGCCGGAATCATCGGTGACCCGCTTGCGTTCGTCGGCATGGAGTCGTTCATGACCGACTCGTCCGAAGGCGACATCATCGCCGTCGACGCCTACTGGGGTGCCTTCTACATCCTGTTCGCCGCCATCAGCATCGCGATCGTCGCATCCGGTGCGGCTGGGCGCATGAAGTACTGGGCGTGGCTGATCTTCGCCGCGCTGTGGACGATCCTCGTCTACGCGCCCCTCGCCCACTGGGTCTTCGCGTTCACGAGCGACGACGGCGAGACGGTCGGCGGGTGGATGCGCAACGTCCTCGGCCTACACGACTACGCGGGTGGCACGGCGGTGCACATGAACGCCGGCGCTTCGGCAGTTGCCCTCGCGCTCGTGCTCGGCCGCCGCAAGAACACGGAGCTTCGCCCGCACAACATGCCGCTTGTCCTTCTCGGCGCCGGCCTGCTCTTCTTCGGCTGGATCGGCTTCAACGGCGGAACGGCCGCAGGCGCGAACTTCCTCGCCGGCTACGTGGTGCTCACGACGACCCTGTCCGCGCTGACCGGCGCGTTGGGCTACCTGCTCATCGAGCGCATCCGCGACAAGCACGCCACGACGCTCGGCATGGCGACGGGCATGATCTCGGGCCTCGTCGGCATCACCCCGGCAGCGGACGCGGTCACCCCGCTCGGCGCGCTGGCCCTCGGCTTCATCACGGGTGCCGTGGTGGCGCTCTGCATCAGCTGGAAGAACCGTGCCAAGGTCGACGACGCGCTCGACGCGTTCTCGGTGCACGGCATCGGCGGTATCGTCGGGGCCCTGTTCGTGGTGTTCCTCGGCGCAGCCGCGGCACCGGCTGGCATCGCGGGCCTCTTCTTCGGCGGGGACCCGAGCCTCCTGTGGCGTGAGCTCGTCGCCATCGTCGTCACGTGCGTCTACGCGTTTGTCGTCACGTACCTGATCGCGTGGGTCATGAACAAGATCGTGCCGATCCGCGTGCCCGACGAGGTGGAGTCGGTCGGTCTCGACCGCGGCATCCACGCCGAGAGCGCCTACGAGTTCGAGGCACGTTGACCATGATGGAGACAGGCCGCTTCGGGGCGCTCGGCAGGTCAGAGTTCACCCCGCGCGATCAGAACACCCAGTCGACGCGCGACCCCCACGACCAGAACGCACAGACAACGCCAGCACAGAAGAGGAGCGCACGCCGATGAAGCTCGTGACCGCAGTGATCCAGCCGACGAAGGTCGACGATGTGAAGGATGCTCTCGAGGCCGCAGGCTTCACGGGCCTCACCATCACCGAGGTGGAGGGGCACGGCCACCAGAAGGGCCTCACCGAGTACTACCGGGGGCAGGCCGTGAAGGTCTCGTTCCGCGCCAAGACACGTGTCGAGGTGCTGGTCGCCGACGAGACGCTCGAGAAGGCTCTGGACGTCGTGGTCGAGGCGGCCCGCACCGGCAACGTCGGCGACGGGAAGGTGTGGGTGACGGATGTCAGCCACGTCGTCCGCGTGCGCACGGGCGAGTCGGGCCCCGCGGCCGTGTAGACCGCGCACCGTGTAGCTCACGCCATCGCGGCGCCCCAGATCGTTGTGGCCCGTTGCTGTTCCCGGCACTGGGAGCAGCAACGGGCCACAACTTTGCGGTTGGGGAGAGGCGCGGGACGAGGCGAGGGCGGGCGGGGGCGAGGGGGCGGGGGTGAGGGCGGGCGAGGGCAGGCGAGGGCGAGAGGGTCAGGCGCCGCGGAGCAGTTGGACGGTGCCGACGCGCGCATCCCAGAGCCGAAGCTCGGTGGCCAGTGCGTGCAGCGGCGCCAGCTCGAGTGCGGACACCGCCAGCTCCAGGTCGGCGAGCTTCAGGCGCCGGGCGAGCGTCACGTGCGGCGTCCAGGTCCCCGGTGTCGTGTGCGGCAGGTCGACTGCGATCTCCGCGTCGCCCGCACGCTCATGCAGCTGGGCATGGAACTCGAGCAGGCCAGCGGATGGCACGACGCTGCGGGCCAGGACGGCGCGCGTTCCGGACGTGAACAGCTGCGGCCCGCCGAGCGTGAGGGCGATCGGCAAGCCGCCTACTGCATCCCGGACGGCATCGATGTCGAGCAGGGGCGGCCCGCCAGGACCCGCTTGGCCGGAAGCCGCGTCAGCAGGCGCACTCTCCCCCTCGCCGCGCGCATCATCTGGCGACGGACTGCGAACGAGCAGCGACAGGTGCGGACGGTTGCTGGCCCCGGTGTGCGCGCCCATGCTGGACACGCCCAGCTCCTGCAGCACCCGCCATTCCTCCCGGATCTGCGTCTCGGTAGCGGTGTCGAACAGCAGCTCGAGGCTGACGATGTCACTCACGGCTCACGCTCCAGCACCTCAGAGAGCGCGGAGTGCGCCGGCGACGGCACGCTGCCCTGCGGCGTCGAGCTCGTGGACGGGCCGCGGGAGGTTCACGGTCGGCACGAGGCCGAGCTGGGCGGCGATGGCGGATGCGACCCGGTAGCTGCCGTGCGCGCGGAACAGCTCCCACAGCGGGTCGAGTCGCGCGGAGAGGCTCATCGCGAGTTCCGCCTCCCCGCCGAGGGCGGCTCGTGTGATGGCGAGGCAGGGCTCGGGTAGGACTCCCGCGAGCACCGAGTACCAGACGTCGCAGCCGCCGAGCAGCCCGGCGGCCGCATATGGGTCTCCGCTGATGCCGACGGAGATGGGCGAGCCGACCTCGTCGCGGAGGGCGGTGACGCGGGCGCTCACCTGGGCGACGTCGAGCGATGCCGGCGGGATCTTGATGGATCGCACGAGGTCGAGGCCGGCGATGCGCGCGTGCAGGGTGTCGCTCACGACGATCCCGGTGGTGGTCGGGTTGTCGTAGACGATGATCGGGATGCCCGAGGTGGCGGCCACGTCCTCGTACAACCCGTACACCTCGTCTTCGGTGAGGGGCTGGTAGGAGACGGGAGCGAGCAGGACCGCCGAGGCCCCCGCGTCCTCCGCGGAGCGCAGGTTCTCGAGCACGTCGCGGGTGCGGAGGGCGCCGATGCCGACGATGACGGGAACAGCGCCAGCGTGCTGGACGGTGAGCTTCGCGACGGCTGCCCGTTCGGCGAGGTCGAGGTAGGCGTAGCTCCCGGTCGAGCCGAGGGCGCTGATGGAGTCGACGCCGGCCGACTGGAGCCGTTCGACGAGCGCCGCATAGCTCGCTGCATCGATGCCCGCCGATGTGACGGGCGTGAGGGGGAAGGCGCTGACGCCCTCGAACAGCGAATCAGACATGGGCTCCCCCTTGGGCGTCGGCGTTCGCGGCGGGCCACGCCAGGTTCAGGGCGGCCCAGTGCAGGAGGAGCACGGTCTTGGCGTCCTGGATCTCACCGCTGGCGACCATGCGAAGCGCCTCATCGAAGTCGAGCGCGACGGATTCGATCTCCTCGCCCTCTTCCTCGACACCGCCACCACCGGTGACCGGGGTGCCCGCCGACCAGGGGGCCGCGAAGAAGTGGATGCTCTCGGTCACGGAGCCCGGGCTCATGAACAGCTCGAAGACGGGCGTCACCTCCCCGACGACGACGCCGAGCTCCTCCTCGGCTTCGCGGCGGATGGCGTCTTCCGGCGAATCTCCGTCGAGGAGGCCGGCCGCGGTCTCGAGCAGCATGCCGTCGGGGTGCCCGTTGACGTAGACGGGGTAGCGGAACTGGCGGCCGAGCAGCACTTTCCGGCTCTCGAGGTCGTAGAGGAGGATCGTGGCGCCGTTGCCGCGGTCGTAGGTCTCACGCTGCTGCGTCGCCCACTCGCCGTCGCGTCCGCGGTAGCGGAACGTGGTGCGACGCAGCACGTGCCACCCGTCGGAGGTGACCTCGACGTTCTCGATCTCGACGTTCGGGTTGCGGGTCAGCTCGCGACCAGCCTGGTCGAGCCCGGTGCGGCCACGACTGTCGGGCACGTCGACGCCGAGGTGACCGTGGGTGAGTGCGTGCTCGTGAGACGACATGGCCTAACGATGCTTCATGCGCCCAGCGAGAGCAAGACGGGCGGCGTGGGAACTTCTAGAGCGCGTCGGCGATCGACAGGCGGCCATCCTCGTAGCTCAGCGCGCGGAGGTCGAGAACGTGAGCGTCGACGACGGCACCTTCGAGGTGGTCGCCGACGCCGATGATGAACCCGACTCCTGCGGCTCGAGCCGCTTCCACGCCCGCCGGGGCATCCTCGAGCGCGACGCAGTCGGCCGGGTCGAGCCCGAGCAGCTCGGCTCCTCGCCGGTAGGGTTCGGCGTCCGGCTTGCCCTTCGTGACGCTCTCGGCGGTCACGAGCGCGGCCGGGACGCGGTGGCCCGCTGCGAGCAGTCTCGCCTCCGCGAGGGCCCGGGTACCGGAGGTGACGACGGCGAAGCTGGCGTCGGGGATGCTCGTCGTGAGGTCGACGGCGCCAGGGATGGCGAGCGTCGCATCCGCTCCCGCGATCTCCGCAGCTTCGAGGGCGGCGAATGCCCCGGCGAACGAGTCGGGCGACACCAGCTGCGCCACGGTGTCCGCGGCGCGCACGCCGTGCTCGACCTGCGTGCGGAAGTCGTAGCCGGGCGCGTGGGTCTCGGCCCACGAGTCCCAGGCGACCGCGGCGGCTTCGAGCGAGTCGACGAGGACGCCGTCGCAGTCGAACAGGAACCCGGCGACGGGGTGGACGGTGGAGGTCATCTGTGCCCTTTCGAGAGCTGGAGGAAGGGGGGTGCGGGCGGGCAGCGACGCGAGCAGGGCGGGAACGTGTGTTCCCGCCCTGCTCGCGTGCGTTGCGCTGCCTTAGCGGCGGGAGCCTGAACCCGTCGAGGTGGACGCTCCAGCCGAAGCCGTGGCTGAACCGAGCTGCGCCGACTCGTCGATGTCCGCAACCTCGGCGCGCAGCTTCGCGCGGTCTCGGCGACCGAGCACGAGGGTGAGCGTGTAGAGGATGGCGAGTGCGACGAAGAGGCCCACGACGATGGCGATCTGGCCACCGGCGATGGAGAGGCCACCGAGCAGCAGACCGAAGACTCCGTAGTCGGCATCAGAGAACGTCGAGTTCGCGAGGCCGACCTCGCCGAGCACCGGCAGGAGGAGGAGCGGCAGGAACGAGATCGCGACACCGTTCGCGAAAGCGCCGAGCACAGCGCCACGGCGCCCGCCTGCAGCGTTGCCGATGACACCGGATGCCGCGCCGGTCATGAAGTGCGCGACGACGCCCGGGACGATGATCGTCGTTCCCATGCCGACCATCGCGAGCATCGCGACGATGCCGCCGACGAAGCTCGAGAGGAAGCCGATGAGCACGGCGTTCGGTGCGAAGGTGAAGACGATCGGCACGTCGAGCGCCGGCTTCGCGTTCTTGACGAGCTTCTCGGAGATGCCCTTGAAGGCGGGGACGATCTCGGCAAGCACGACGCGGACACCGGCGAGGATGATGAACACGCCCGCAGAGAACGTCGCGGCCTGCAGGAGCAGGAAGACGATGAAGTTCTGGCCGTCGGACAGCTCGGTCTCGATGTAGTCGGCACCCGCGAAGAGGCCGACGATGACGTAGATGATCGCCATCGAGATGGCGACGATGACCGTGGTGTCGCGGAGGAAGCCGAGGCCCTTCGGGAAGTTCAGGTCCTCCGTGGACTTGGAGGTTCCCTTGCCGCGGGTTGCGAGGGCCACGAGGCCGCTCAGCGCGATGCCGGTGCCTCCCGTGTGGCCGAGGGCGACGTCATCGGTGCCGGTGACCTTGCGCATGAACGGCTGCACGAGCGCCGGCGAGACGACCATGTAGATGCCCTGGGCGATCGAGCCCCAGAGGATGACGGCCCACGGCTCGAATCCGGCCGCGCCGAAGATGACGGCGAACATCGCCGCGATGTAGAACGCCACGTGACCCGAGAGGTAGACGTACTTGAAGCGCGTCGTCGCGGCCAGGAAGATGTTGACGACCATGCCGAAGAAGAAGATGAGCGCGGCCGCGGCGCCGTAGTCGAGCAGCACCTGCGCGACGATGGCCTCGTTGTTGGGCACGACGCCCTGCACGTCGAAGGCGGCCTGGAACATCACGCCGAACGGGTCGAGGGACCCGACGACGACGCCGGCGCCGGCCGCGAGCACGAGGAAGCCGACGAGCGTGCGGACCGTGCCCTTCAGCACGTCGCTGAAGCCCTTGCCCTGGACCGCGAGCCCGATCAGGGCGATGAGCGCGACGATGACGGCGGGCTGGGTGAAGATGTCCAAGAAGACATCGAGTACTGCATCCATCGGATGCTGTCCTTTCGATGGAGCCGAAGACGCGGGAGAGCGCTCCGGAAAGTGGGGAGAAGGAGGGGCCGGCTACGCGGTCGCGATGCCGTTGCGGTTGAGTGCTTCGCCGACTTTGGCGCGCAGCTCGTTCAAGTCGATGATGCTGTCGAGGGCGACGACGTCGCCGAGGTCCTGGGCTGCTTCCGCGATGTCGCGTCCGACGAAGATGGTGTCGGCGTCACCGCGGCTCACGGAGCCGAGGTCGGCGTGGTCGACGGTCACGTCGGTGACGCCGAGCTCCTTGAGGACCTTCTCGATGTTGAGGTGGACCATGAAGCTGCTGCCGAGGCCTGAGCTGCAGACTGCGAGGAATTTCGTCATTGATGTTCTCCTGCGTTCAGGACCGCCATGACTTCGGCGGTCGTTGTCGCAGCGAGCAGGGAGTTGCGGGCTGCGTCGTCGGTGAGGAGCTCTCCGAGCTTGGCCATCGTGGCGAGGTGACTCGATGAGTCGGTCGCCGCGAGGCAGAGGAAGAGCGTTATGGGATGCGCGGGTTCGTCGTTGAGCAGCACCGCTGGGCGGACCCAGAGGGCGGAGAGCCCGGTCTCGAGCACGCCGTGCTCGGGGCGCGAGTGCGCCAGGGCGATGCCGTAGCCGAGGTCGATGTAGGTGCCGCCTGCGGCGATGGACGCGAGCATCGCATCCACGTACTGCCGTGTGATCGCGGCCGATTCGAGGAGGGGTTCGCTGACGAGTTCGATCGCGTCGCGCCACCCTTCGACGTGGTCGGCGAAGCGGATGTTCTCGGGGCTCAGATGGTCGATCATGTTCGGTCAGTCCTCCTGTGAAGGTGCGCCGCTCGAGCGCAGGCTCAGTGAGATCTCGCTGTTCTCCGGCGTGTGCCAGGCCGTGCCTTCTGCCACGGCCCGGCCATCGGCGTCGAACACGGTCGAGGAGATGCCGAGGAGCCGCATCCCGACGGGGATGTCGAGGTTGAGGGCGATCTCGGGAGTTGCCTCCTCGACGGTCACGACGAGGTCGTTGCGGTGCAGGGTCACGCCGTAGCGCTCGTTCAGGTACGCGTACAGGGACGCCTCGGAGAAGTCGGCGGTCTGCGCGTCGGGAAAGCGCTCGTAGGGCAGGTACGTGACGACGTACTGGTGCAGCTGGTCGTTCACGTAGCGCAGGCGGACGAGTTCGACGACGGTTGCGGCGAAGTCGATGCCGAGGAGCTTCGCGATGCTCTCGGAGGCCGGCGCGAGGCCTTGCCGGAGCACACGCGTCTTGACGGTGTGCCCTGCCGAGGTCTGCTGACGGTGGAAGCCGGTGACCTCGTCGGCGAATCGCTCGGGGTAGTGGACGCCGGCCTGCGGTTCGGAGACGAAGGTCCCTCGTCCGTGCTCTCGCGTGAGCCTGCCGTCTTGGACGAGCCCGTCGACAGCGTGCCGGAGCGTGATCCGGCTCACTTCGAACTCCGCGCACAGGGTGGGCTCGGCCGGGAGCCGTTCGCCGATCTCCATCGTCGATACCCGCTCGAGCAGGCTCTTGCGCACCGCCAGGTACTTGCTGGTGCCGGCGTTTGCCTCCATGATCGCCTCCTCGCGCTCATCTGTGCCAACTACATTCGTTATGTCGTCATGATGACACGAAGCTCGACAGAGCGCAACGCCGAGCACGCACCCCCGATTTTCCGGGCTTCCTGCGGCTTGCTTCCCAAGTCGTTATGACGACATAATCACTCCATGACACTCACCACGGAGCCCTCCCCCGACGCGACCCTCGACAACGACCTCGACGCCGACGTCGTCATCGCCGCGCGACTGCTCTCGCTCGACGCCGTCGAGCAGGCGAAATCCGGCCACCCGGGGGCCGCGATCGCGCTCGCGCCGCTCGCGACGCTGCTCTTCCAGAAGCACATCCGCCACGACCCCAGAGACCCCGAGTGGGCCGGACGCGACCGCTTCGTCCTCTCCTGCGGGCACGCCAGCATCCTCCTCTACACGCAGCTGCACCTGACCGGCTACGACGTCACGCTCGACGACATCCGCGCGTTCCGCACCCTCGACTCCCGCACCCCGGGACACCCCGAATACGGGCACACGGCAGGCGTCGAGACGACCACGGGACCGCTCGGCCAGGGCCTCGGCACGGCCGTCGGCATGGCCATGGGGTTCGCGCACGAGCGCGCGCTCTTCGACGCCGACGCAGACGCTGGCGAGTCGATCTTCGACCGCCGCGTCTGGGTGCTGGCCTCTGACGGCGACCTGCAGGAAGGCATCTCCTACGAAGCCGGTGCACTCGCCGGTCGCCTCGGCCTCGACAACCTCACCGTGGTCTACGACGACAACGACATCCAGATCGAGGGCGACACCCGCCTGACGAGCAGCGAACGGACCGCCGACCGCTTCCGCGCCCAGGGGTGGCACGTCGAGGAGGTCGAGCTCCGGGCCGACGGCGAGGTCGACACCGCCGCAGTCGATGCGCACCTCAGCGCCCCCGGCCCCGCCGGGAAGCCGCGCCTCGTGATCGTGAAGTCGCAGATCGCGTTCCCCTCCCCCGGCGCCGTCGGCACCGCTGCCTCGCACGGCGCACCACTTGGTGCCGTGGAGGCATCCGCTCTCCGGGAGGTGCTCGGAGTCACGACGGGGCCATTCGAGATCGCCGACGATGTCCTGCGCACCGCGAGGAAGGCCGTCGACCGCGGCGCCGAGCTGCACGCACGCTGGGACGCGGACGCCGCAGCGTGGCGGGCGGGCAGGCCAGAGCTTGCCGCCGCGCACGCAGCCTTCGCCTCCCGCCACCTGCCCACCGACCTGGACAGCGTGCTGCCCTCGTTCGAGATCGGCACGAGCGTCTCCACTCGAGACGCCTCCGGCGCCGCCATCCAGGCCCTCGCCGCAGCGACTCCTTCGCTCTGGGGCGGCTCGGCGGACCTCGCGGAACCGAACCGCACAGCCATCCACGACGGCGGCTCGTTCCTGCCGCCCTCCACCGAGCTGGGCTCCTACGCCGGGCGCAACATCCACTGGGGAGTCAGGGAGCACGCGATGGCCGCCGCCATGAACGGCATCGCCCTCTCCGGCGGCTGGCGCGTCTTCGCCGGCACGTTCCTGGTCTTCAGCGACTACCAGCGCCCCTCCATCCGCCTGGCCTCGCTCATGGGAGTGCCGGTGACCTACGTGTGGTCCCACGACTCGGTCGCGCTCGGCCAGGACGGGCCGACGCACCAGCCCATCGAGCACCTCGCGAGCCTGCGCGCCATCCCCGGCTTCACGGTCGTGCGCCCCGCAGACGCGAACGAGACCGTGGCCGCCTGGAGCGCCATCGCTCGCAGCGAGCGGCCGAGCGGACTCGTGCTCGGTCGCCAGGGCGTGCCGGTCCTTGACCTGCCGGCCGACGCGGTCCGTGAGGGCGTGCCCCGCGGCGGGTACGTCGTCTCCGACGTCGAATCGCCCGCAGCCGTCGTCATCGCGACGGGCAGCGAGGTGGCGCTCGCCCTCGAGGCCGCGGAACGTCTCGCCGCCGACGGCGTGCTCGTCCGGGTCGTCTCCATGCCGAGTCGCGAATGGTTCGCGGCCCAGGACGCCGACTACCGCGAGGCCGTCATCCCGAGCCAGCTCACGGCTCGCGTGATCGTCGAGGCTGCGACCTCGTTCGGCTGGCACGACCTCGCCGGCGCGCACGGCGAGATCGTCGGCATCGACGAGTTCGGCCTCTCGGCGCCCGCCGACCAGGCGCTTGCAGCCCGCGGCATGACCACCGAGCGAGTCGTCGAGGCGGTGCGGGCGACGATCAGCCGCTCTGCGTGAGGCTCCCCGCGTTGCACCGACGAGCCTCGTCGGTGCAACGCGGCGTCATGTAACCCGGCGGTCCCAGGTCACGGGAATAGCTTGCAGGTACAAGCGGTTGTTGTCCTTCGGGTTGCAACGACCATGCCCCACAGACCCCGCGCATCGCGCATCGAACGGAGACCCATGACCGAGCAGCTGACCGTCCGCAACGAGACCTCCGTCCCGATCCTCGACGCCCTCTCCGACCGCTGGAGCCCCCGCGGCTTCGACGCGAACCACGCCATCGCGGATGAGGACCTCAGGGCCATCTTCGAGGCGGGACGCTGGGCTCCGTCGGCGAGCAACACGCAGCCCACGACGCTCGTCGCCGGAGTCCGCGGCACGGCGACGTTCGACAAGATCTACGGCACGCTCATGGAGTTCAACCTCGCCTGGGCCGACCGGGCCTCCGTGCTCATCGCGGTCACCGTCGAGCACGAACGCGACGGCAAGCCCCTGCGCTGGGCCGAGTACGACGCCGGCCAGGTCGCCGCACACCTCTCGATCGAGGCGCAGTCGCGCGGCCTCCACACGCACCAGCTGGGTGGCATCCACGTGGATGCCCTCGCGGAGGCCCTCGAGCTGCCTGCGGGCCGCGCCCCGATCACGGTCATCGCCGTCGGCCAGCACGACGACTCCGACGCCGTGAGCGAGGAGATCCGCGCCCGCGACACCTCGCCCCGCTCGCGCCGGGAGCTCAGCGACTTCGCCCAGATCGAGCGCTGAGAGCGACAGATCGCAGCGGGCGCCGCCGCATCCCCGGCTCGCCCCAGCCGCGTGGCGTATACACGTTGACGGCGGACGTCCCCACCGCCGGTTCCGGGCACCGAGCCCCGGCACCGCAGGACCCAACTTCATGACAGCAGGAGCAGAGGAGCGCACAATGACAAATGTCAGCACCGCCGACCGCGCCAACCGTTTGGCTGAACTTCACCAGGCCCCGGAGATCCTCCGAGTCGTGAACGTGTGGGACGCGATCAGCGCCCAGACGGTCGCGGCGCTCCCGGAGACGCAGGCCATCGCGACCGCGGGCCACTCGATCGCGGCCTCCTACGGCTACCCGGACGGCGGCATGTCGCTCGACGTCGCCCTCGCAGGGGCGAAGGTCATCGTGGATGCGGTGGACCTGCCCGTCACGGCAGACCTCGACGACGGCTACGACGACCCGGCGGAGACCATCCGTCGCGCGATCGGCCTCGGCATCGTCGGCGCGAACGTCGAGGACCGCCTGCGGCCGTTCGACGAGTCCGTCGCCCGCGTCGCCGCGATCATCCGCGCCGCTGAAGCCGAGGGCGTCAACTTCCAGCTCAACGCCCGAACCGATGCCATCGCGCGCGGCGGCGAGCGCCCCATCTCGGAGAGCATCGACGACGCCATCGCGCGCGGTCGCGCGTTCCTCGATGCGGGTGCGTCCCTCGTCTTCGTCCCCGGCGCGGTCACCCGCGAGACGGTGGAGCCGCTCGTCGAGGGCCTCGGCGCCGGCAAGCTGTCCGTCATCGGCCTCCCCGGCGCGCTCACCGCCGCCGAGTTCCAGGAGCTGGGCGTCGCCCGCGTCTCCTACGGACCGCTCACGCAGAGGGTCGCCCTGCGCGCGCTGCGCGACCTCGCCATCGACCTGTACGGCAATGGGGTCATCCCGACTGACACCCCGGCACTCAACTAGGCACGAGCATCCACGCCCCGAGCGGGGCGAGACGCAGAGCGGACTTGTGGTCGTCAACCCTCACGGTTGACG